>NZ_JBIWNL010000015.1:13449-191007 GCF_044767225.1 Kitasatospora sp. NPDC101447 | reverse complement strand
AGACACACATGGCGGTGATCTTCGCGGACAGGGCAACGCAAAGATCACCACCAGTGGATCACGCCATGAAGTTGATCAATTACCCAACACTTTCTGAGCCGTGGTGTGGTGCGGGTCACGCCGCGGGCTCCCGCGGGGCTGTCACGGGGAGCCCGGTGCCGCGCTCTTGAGGGGGACAGCGGAACACCGGACAAGGAGTACACCGTGGAACCCCGACTGGACGCCCTCGCCGACCCCGTCATCGGCAAGGTCTTCAAGCACCTCGTCGCCGCGGGCAGGCCCGTCGCGGAGTCGACCCTGCCGTACGTCACGCAGGAGCTGGTGAAGCTGCGCGCCAGCCAGATCAACGGCTGCGGCTTCTGCGTCGACATGCACACCAAGGACCTCGCCGCCGCCGGCCAGGACGCGACGCGGATCAGCCTCGTCGCGGCCTGGCGGGAGGCGACGGTGTTCACCGACGCCGAGCGGGCCGCCCTGGAGCTGGCCGAGCAGGGCACCCGCCTCGCCGACACGGCCGGCGGCGTCGGCGACGAGGCGTGGGAGAACGCCGCCAGGCACTACGACGAGGACCAGCTCGCCGCGCTGGTGGCCACGATCGCCCTGATCAACGCCTTCAACCGGGGCAACGTCATGCTCCGCCGGCCCGGCGGCGACTACCGGCCCGGCCAGTTCGCGTCCTGAGGGAGCCGCCCCCGGCCGGCCGTGTTCGTGGGGTGGGGCGCCCGCCCGGGCCGGCGGGGCGCGGGGCTCCTTTCACCCGCACGGGTGAACCTCACCGACCCGAACCGGCCAACGGGCGGTCGGCGCGGGCCGGTTGCGGGGTCCGGCCTGCCACGATCCTCGCGTCGCGTCCGTACGGCGAGGGCCCGTGCGGGGGAGAGGGAGAAGCCCATGTCCGAGGAAATGCCGCGCCGGATCGTCGTGGTCCGCCACGCCAAGGCCGAGCATCCCGACGGTGTGGAGGACCACGAGCGTCCCCTCGCCGAGCGGGGCCGCCGGGACGCCCCGGCGCTCGGCCGCTGGATCGCCGGCGCCGGCCTCACCCCCGACCTCGCGCTCGTCTCCACCGCCCTGCGGACCCGCCAGACCTGGCAGCTCGCGGCCGCCGAGCTGCCGGCCCGGCCCAGGACCGTCTTCGAGGAGCGCCTGTACGGGGCGGGCGCCGGGGAGATCGTCGCCGTCCTCAACGAGACGCCCGACACGGTCCAGGACCTGGTCGTGGTCGGCCACAACCCCGCCGTCCACGCCCTGGCCGAGGCCCTGGCGGGCGAGGCCGAGGGCGGCCTGTCGGCGCGGATGGACGGCAGCGGCTTCCCGACGGCCGCGGCCGCGGTGCTGACGTTCCAGGGCGACTGGAAGAGCGTCGAGCCCGGCGTCGCGAGGCTGGTCGCCTACTGGACGCCCCGCTCCTGAGTGGCCCGGGCCGCGGCGCTGCCCGCCGCGACCTGCCCGCCACGGCCTGCCCGCCACGGCGCTGCCCGCCGTGACCCGGCCGCCGCCACACCGTCACCACGACTCCGGAGGACCAGACGACACGCATCAGCCGCGAGACCGTCCTGAGGACGGCGACCTTCTGGCTGCGCCCGGCGTTCGCCCTGCGCGTGTTCAGCCGGTTCCAGCGGCTCGTGGGCTTCGACCGCTCGATGGCCCTGTCCTCCGCCGCCCTGACCGCCCTGGTGCCGCTCGCCCTCCTCTTCAGCTCTCTCGTGTCCAGCCTGGGCGGCGGCAAGGACATCGCCGACCGCGTCATCGACCGCTACGGCCTCACCGGGGACGGCGCCGAAGCCGTACGCGACATGCTCACCGCGTCCGGCGACTGGACCAGCGTGGGGCTCTTCGGGATCGCCTTCCTCCTCGTGTCGGTGCTGAGCTTCGCGCGCGCCGCCCAGCGGCTCTTCGAACAGGGCTGGGAGCTGCCGCCGTTGAGCGTCCGCAACACGGTGAACGGCCTGAAGTGGATCGCGCTACTGGCCGCCTACGCCGCCCTGACCGGCCTGGTCCACGCCACCCTGGGCCGCAGACCGCTGGAGCTGGCGGCGGCGGTCGTGGACGCGCCGCTGACGGCGGCCTTCCTCGTCTGGGGCGGCCGGCTCCTGTCCGCCGCCCGGATCCCCTGGCGCGACCTCGTGCCGTTCGGGGCCATCGGGGCCCTCCTGCTGACCGGCTACTCGGTGGCCATGAGCGTCTACCTGCCCCACCTCTTCAACTCCTACACGAACCGCTACGGCGCGATCGGGGCGGTCTTCGCCATGCTCTCCGCGCTGTTCGGGGCCATGCTCGCGACCGTCGCCTCGGCAGCGCTCGGCAAGGAGGTGCAGGACGAGCTCGACCGGATCGGCCGCGGCGAGCGCCCGCCGGACAACGAGGTCCGCCAGGAGTGGGACACGGTGCTCCGGCAGGCCCGCTCGCGCTGGCAGACCACCCGCGGCCAGAGCGTCCTGGGCCGCCTGAGGAGGAGGCACTGAGCACCCGGCGACCTGCCCGGCGCGGCGGGCCCCACGCCCGGCCGGTGGGTGTCGGCGGCGCGGCCCGGCGACGACCTCGCTCAACCCGACCATCGTGACGTCGATCCGTCCGTGCCCCGTCCCCGGCCCGCGACCGGTTTGCAGCCGTCGGCCTCCAAGCGGCCACGCGCCGTGGCTTCGGCGAACTCAGCGGGGCGACCACGCGCCCTCGGCCGCTTGGCCGTTGCGGCCGGCAACGGCGGCGGCGAGCGCGAGGATCGCCTCGACCTGGGCCATCCGGACGCGCGTGTCCGGGGAGTTCTTGACGGTGAACGACTTCGGGTTCAGCATCGCGAGGAGTTCCTCGGCCCGAGCCGCGTGGGTGGGGTAGTCAGCCATGCGAGCACGGTAGCCCGAAGGCCCGGTGCCGGAGCGGACGTCCCGCGGGTGCGCGGTTCGCGCCCGCGTCAGGGGCGCGGACAGGACCCGGCGCGGCTGCGCTCCTCGTCGGTGAGGTCCGGCCCCTCGTCCGCTGCGGCGGTCGGGAAGGCGGTCGGGAAGGCGAGAGGGCTGCCCTGCCGGCTCACACCGGTGGCCTTCTGGCAGAGCCGGACCCAGGCGTCGAGCTCCTGGACGGTCGACTGGGCGTCCTTCAGGCTGCCGAACGAGATCGTGCTGTTCACGTGGGCGCGCTGGTCCTGCGGCAGCCACTTGAGCTGGATGCCGCCGTACGAGTCGTGCACCGAGGACAGGCTCAGGCCGGCCAGGCTCTGGTTGACGCCCTGGTAGACCGCGACGTGGTCGCCGTCCACGCCGACGTAGTACTGGTCCTGCGTCCACTGGTAGCCGAGGTAGCCGGCGCCGACGAACAGGCCGAGCGCGACCAGGATGCCCATCGGGACAGCCAGGGGTCTGCGGGGCGGACCGGGGCGGTCGGATCCGTCCGGACGGCCGGGGGCGTTCGGATGCCCGGGCCCGCGGGGAGGTGGAGCGGGCGTCGTGCCGCTGCCGGCTGCCACCCGCAGCGCGCGGAGGCGGCCGTGGACCTCCTGCGCGGTCTGCGGCCGCCGGGCCGGGTCGCGCTCCAGAAGGTCCGCCACGAGGTCCACCAGCGGTCTCGGCAGGCCGGGGCGGACCGTGTCGAGCCGGGGCGCGGGCTCGTCGAGCTTGCGCCGGACGATCGCCAGGGCGTTGTGCCCGCTGAAGGGCGGGCGGCCGGCGAACACGGCGAACAGTACCCCGCCGAGCGCGTACAGGTCGGACCGTTCGTCACCACGCTCGGTGAGGAACTGTTCCGGCGCCCCGTACTCGGGAGTGCCGGCCGGTGACAGTTCGGAGGACCGTGCCAGGGCGGAGACGGTCAGGGACAGTCCCGCGATCCCGAAGTCGACGACCTTCACCCGGCCGCCGCGGGTGAGCATCACGTTCTGCGGCTTGATGTCGTAGTGGATGATCCGGGCCCGGTGGGCGGCCGCCAGTGCCGCGCAGACCGCCTCGGCGATGTCCAGCCCGAGGACCAGGTCCAAGGTCCCGCGCGCTCGGACGAGTTCGGCGAGGTTCCCGCCGTCCACCTGCTCCATGACGAGGAAGACGACGTCCTCGTGCATGCCGCGGTCGTACACCGCGACCACGTTCGGATGGTTGATCTGCGCCACGGCCACGGCCTCGCGCTCGAACCGCAGCGGCAGCTCCGCGACCGTCGCCGCGTCGAGGACGAGCGTCTTGAGCGCGACGTCGCGGTGCAGGGTGCGGTCGCGCGCGGACCACACCTCGCCCATGCCGCCCCGGCCGAGCCGTCTGGTCAACTCGTAGCGCCCGGCGACCAGTTCCCCGCTCTTCATCGACCGCTCCCGCTGGTTCCCGGCATGCCGGGAACCAGGATACGAACGGCGGGGCCGCGGGCAAGCCGGATCGACCGGACCGGGGCGTGCCTGGTAGGGGTGTTCAGTGCCCGGCGCCACCGTCGAGGACCTACACCGCTTCGTCACGGCTTCGCCACCCGATCGCGAACTTCGGCTCCGTGCAGCACCGTTGGGCCCTATTGTGATCCCGAAACGGGCACGGGCGGCCGGTCCGGCCTGGACACCGACGACGTCTGAGGGGCGCATGGGCGAGTGGGACGGATTCCTGGCGGACGGCTACGACGTGGAGGAGAGCAGCGCCTCGTTCTCCTACTCCGAGACCGACGCCGTCGCGGTCGAGGAGTACACGGAGACCGCGTTCGCGGTCGAGACCGAGGTCGACGTGCACGAGGTCCACGCGGCGGAGGTCGTCGAGACGGTGGAGGCCGTCGAGCTGGTGGAGGTCTCGGACGTCACCTTCGAGACCTACCTGTCCGTGACGGAGACCGACACCGTCGCGGGGGCCTACGAGTCCGATGCGTCGTACGGACACTCCGCGGAGGGCGGCCCCGGCTCCGATGACGACAACGGCCTCTCCCACGACGGTGACGCGGCGCACGACGGTGATCCGGCCCAGGGCGGCGAGACGGCGGACGACACCGGCGCGACGTACGAGGACCTGATCTGACGAGGTCTCGGACACCCGGCGCCCGGCGCCGGGTGTGCTGATCCTCCCCGCCCGCCGCCACCGGAGGTGCCGTGCCCTCGATCACCCTGGACGCCGAACGCCGGATCGCGGCTGCGCCCGAGCAGGCCCGGAGCGCCGTGGTGGCGGTGCTCCACCGGTCCGGCTTCCAGCTCACCGCGGACCTCGCCACCGTCATCGAGGCCCAACGCGGCTCCGCCGTACGGGCGGTGATGATGATGCCGGACCAAGTGCCGATGCTGGTGCGGATGAACGTACTCCCCGAGGCCGGGGCGCAGGCCGCGCTGGTCCGGGTGCACTTCTCGGACCGGGCGCTGTCCACCGTGATGGTCGGGGTGCAGGAGCCCTTCCAGCAGGCGTTCCTGTCGACGCTCGCCGCCTTCGACAAGGCGCTCGCCGACCTCGTCCCCGGGACGGTCGCCGACGGCTTCCCCGCCCCGCACCTGTGGGCGCGCCAGCGCAGTTCGGACGTCGCGGAGCGCGGCCACGCCGCCGGCCAACGCCTCGTCGACGGGGCCGCCTCGATGTTCTCCGGCCGTCTCTCGGGCGGGGCGAGGAGCAGCGGCCCGGCGGGCTGGGCGGGCATCACCCACGTCCGGTTCGTCTCGGACGCGGGCCTGGTGATGCTGGGCATGCCCGCCGTCGGCGCGCTGCTGGCGATCCCCGCGCTGATCGGCTCCGAGCGGCCGCCCACGGGCAAGGCGCCCTCGCTGCCGGGCGCGCTCAGGGCGAAGGTGCTCGATCTCGCCGCGCTGATCGAGACCAGGCTCTCCCAGGGTGCCTACGGGGTCCGGACCGTGGAGGTCCCGGACGAGCACCGGCTCACCTTCCAGTTCCTGTACCAGCAGTCGGCGATCCGCTCCCGACTGCCCGTGCGCACGCTGTGCGTCTGCCGGGACTGCAAGCACCCCAAGGTCGTCAACCTGGACCTGAAGCGGCTTCGGGCGAGGAACCGCAACCTCAAGATGCTGGCGTCCGTGCTCGGCGTGACCGCCGGGCGCAGCGACCCCAACCCCTTCCAGGTCTTCAGTACGGTGTTCCGCCAGGCCAAGCTGGAACCCGACTTCATCTGTACCCGCTGCGAGAGCACCGAGGCGTACGAACGCCCCGTCACCTTCTGCCCCGCGTGCGGTGACCAGCGTGCGGAGGCCGTGCTCACCACCTGCGACACGTGCAAGCACGACTTCCGCACCCCGTTCCGCGGCGCGCGCATCTGGGACGACGCACCACCGGCGCCGCCTCCACCCGCAGCGCCGCCGCAGCCCGCAGCGCCGCCTCCGCCCGCGGCACCGCCCGCGCCTGCGGCACCGCCTCCGCCCGCGGTGCCACCCGCGCCGCGCACGCGGCCGGTGCCTGCACCGCCCCCACCCGCGGCACCGCCCGTCACCGGGTTCGGACCCCCGCTCGCCCCGTACCCGGCCGCACCCGCGCCCGTGCCCCGGCCGGTGCCCGTGCCCCGGCCGGTGCCCGTGCCCCAGCCGGTGCCCCAGCCGTGGTCCTCCCCGCCGCTGGTCAATCCGTACGCGCAGCCCGACGCCGCCACACCCGGACGGCACTGCGCGATCTGCGGCCTGCCGTACCCGGTGCTGTGGAGCGTGCAGGTCCTGCGGGACGGCACCTGGCAGCAGCTGGCGGTCTGCGCGACCACCCCGCGCTGCTCCCCGCCGTCCGCCACCGCTCCCGTGCCGGCCTGAGCGGGCGGTGCGCGGGCCGCCGGTGCCTGCCCGGTCCGGTGCCGCCCCGTCCGGGCCCCCGTTCAGCCCAGCAGCGCCGCCACCGCCCCCGGTGTCCAGTGCCCGGCCGCGCCGGGGCGGGTGGCGAGGTAGCCCGCGGTGCGCCACGGTCCCCAGGCGTGGGATTCGGCCAGCCCCGCGCCCAGGGTCCGCAGGTACGCGGCGGCGGGGGCGTTGAGGTCGGCGCCGGCCGCGCCCCAGGGGGCGGTGAAGGTGAGCAGCGGGTGCCCGTCCAGGTCGCCGACGTGCAGCAGGGTCTCGTAGCGGCCGGGGCCCAGGGCGGTGCGCCCCTCGGCGAGCACCCGGGTGAGGTCGAGGTCGGCGCCGGGGGAGCGGCGCATCTCCTGGGCGGCGATGTCGCTGAACTGTCCGATCGTCAGAAGATAGGCCCGGCAGGGCACTTCGCCGCGCACGGACGGGTCGTAGAAGGCCGAGCCGCCGCCCCAGGTCAGTGACCGGCCGGCGAAGTACAGGGTGCCCGGCAGCGCGGTCGCGACCGCCCGGCGCGCGGGGCTGCGGTCGCGGCAGCCGGGGTAGGTGTGCGCTCCGCCGTTCGGGCGGCCTCCGCGCAGGTAGCAGGCGAGGCGCGCGGCGTGCAGGTTCGAGCCGTACGCCACGTACCAGACGAGGACCGCGCCGTTCCGGCCGACCGGGGCCCGGCCGGCGGCGCCGCTCCACGGCTCCCTCACAGGAAGGGCCCGCCGTGAGGGCCGCGGGCGTCGTTCATACGGATGTGCGAACCGGGTGAACGGGGCGGAGATCCGACCCAAACCCCCCGATTCGGTGGTAACCCTCTCATCACCGGTACCGTGCCGGGCGCCATGGTGTTCATCACTCTGCCCTCTCCCGTCCCGCCGCCGCACCCTCCGACGGCTACCCTGCACCAGCGAAAACGCCCAGAAACCCCGAAACGACATTCGATTCATTCCCCGTCGCCCCCGTACGGCATCGATGATGAGAATTTCCTTTGACCGCACCCCCGCTGCATCCAGCGGACTCCCAGTGGAGTCATGGTGTGTGGGCGCGCCCGCCGGTGGACCCAGTGTCACCCCCCGTCACCCCACGACACCGCCCGTACGCGCCCCACGACCCCGGAGCCGAGGAACAACCCCCATGGACGCACGCCACGACACGGCCGGCCCAGGCACGCTGCACCGCCCCCACCCGGGCCCCGCAGCCGGCTGGCCCGCGAGCCGGCCCGCGCACCCCCGCAGCCTGCTCGACGTCATCGCCGCCACCGCCGACGCCCACCCCCAGGCGCCCGCGCTCGACACCGGCGACACCGTCCTGGACTACCGCGCCCTGCTCCACGAGGTCGACACCCTCGCCGGACAGCTCGCCGCCCACGGCATCGGCCGCGGCGACCGGGTCGGCGTGCGCATCCCCTCCGGCACCGCCGACCTCTACGTCGCCGTCCTCGCCGTCCTGCGCTGCGGCGCCGCCTACGTCCCCGTCGACGCCGACGACCCCGACGAACGCGCCGACATGATCTGGCAGGACGCCGCCGTCTGCGCCGTCATCGGCGCCGGACGCCACCTCCACGCCGGGCCCGCCGCCCACCCCGGCGGCCACCCCGCCTGGCCCGCCCCCGCCGACGACGCCTGGATCATCTTCACCTCCGGCACCACCGGCCGCCCCAAGGGCGTCGCCGTCACCCACCGCTCCGCCGCCGCCTTCGTCGACGCCGAAGCCCGCCTCTTCCTGCAGCACCAGCCCCTCGGCCCCGGCGACCGCGTCCTCGCCGGACTCTCCGTCGCCTTCGACGCCTCCTGCGAGGAGATGTGGCTGGCCTGGCGCCACGGCGCCTGCCTCGTCCCCGCCCCCCGCTCCCTCGTCAAAGCCGGCACCGACCTCGGCCCCTGGCTCGTGGAACGCCGCATCACCGCCGTCTCCACCGTCCCCACCCTGCTCGCCCTGTGGCCCCACGACAGCCTGGACGCCGTCCGCCTGATCATCGTCGGCGGCGAAGCCTGCCCCGCCGAACTCGTCGACCGCCTCGCCACCGGCACCCGCGAGTTCTGGAACACCTACGGCCCCACCGAGACCACCGTCGTCGCCACCGCCGCCCGCCTGCTGCCCGGCGAGCCCGTCCGCATCGGCGCCCCCCTCGACGGCTGGGAGATCGCCGTCGTCGACCAGGCCGGCCACCCCGTCCCCTGGTACGCCGGCGGCGAACTGCTCATCACCGGCGTCGGCACCGCCCGCTACCTCGACCCCGCCAAGGACGCCGAGAAGTTCAGCCCCCACCCCGCCCTCGCCTCCCCGCGCGTCTACCGCAGCGGCGACCTCGTGCGCAACGACCCCGAAGGCCTCGTCTTCCTCGGCCGCGCCGACGACCAGGTCAAACTCGGCGGCCGCCGCATCGAACTCGGCGAGATCGACGCCGCCCTGCAAGCCCTGCCCGACATCGCGGCCGCCGCCGCCGCCGTCCGCAAGACCCCCGCCGGCGCCGACCTCCTCGTCGGCTACCTCGTCGCCCGCCCCGGCACCACCCCCGACCTCGCCGCCGCCCGCCGCCACCTCCTCGCCCACCTGCCCGCCCCGCTCGTGCCCGTCCTCGCCCTCGTCGACTCCCTGCCCACCCGCACCTCCGGCAAGGTCGACCGAGGCGCCCTGCCCTGGCCCCTGGCCACCACCGCCGGCACCGCCTCTGCTTCCGCTGGGCAGGCCGGGCAGGCCGGGCAGGCCGGGCACGCCCCCGACGGCACCGCCGGCCGCCTCGCCGCGCACTGGGAACGCCTGCTCGGCACCGCCCCCGGCCCCGACGACGACTTCTTCGCCCTCGGCGGCTCCAGCCTCACCGCCGCCCGCCTCGTCTCCGACCTGCGCACCCACCACAGCGGCGTCTCCGTCGCCGACCTCTACGCCCACCCCGTCCTCAGCGACCTCGCCGCCTACCTGGACACCCTCACCCCCGCCGCCCGGCCCGCCGCCACCCCCACCCCCACCGCGGACCCCCGCCGCACCGTACGCCGCACCCCCCGCAGCGCCGCCGCCTGGCAGACCCTCCTGCTCCTCGGCATGTTCAGCCTCGCCGGACTGCGCTGGATCCTCGTCCTGATCGCCCTCGACAACCTCACCGGCAACCACCTCACCTGGGCCCCCCACAGCCCCTGGTGGCCCGTCGCCGCCGGCCTCGCCCTCCTCTACAGCGCCCCCGGCCGCACCCTCCTCGCCGCCACCGGCGCCCGCCTCCTCACCACCGGCATCCGCCCCGGCAGCCACCCCCGCGGCGGCCACGTCCACCTTCGGCTCTGGGCCGCCGAACGCTACACCGCCATGCTCGGCACCGCCGCCCTCGCCGGCACCCCCTGGGCCACCCGCTACGCCCGCGCCCTCGGCTGCCGCGTCGGCCCCGGCGTACGACTGCACACCCTGCCCCCCGTCACCGGCCTCGCCCGCCTCGGCGCCCACAGCTCCCTCGAACCCGAAGCCGACCTCGCCGGCTGGTGGCTCGACGGCGACACCCTCCACCTCGGCCGCATCGACATCGGCGAAGGCGCCCGCGTCGGCCACCGCGCCACCCTCATGCCCGGCGCCCGCATCGGCGCCCGCGCCGAGATCGCCCCCGGCTCCTGCGTCACCGGCACCGTCCCGCCCGGCGAACACTGGCACGGCTCCCCGGCCCGCCCCACCACCGAACCCCTCGCCGACTGGCCCGCCACCCCCGCCCCCACCCCCCGCGGCTGGAACCCCTGGAACCTCGCCTACGGCATCGGCTCCGCCGTCCTCGGCCTCGTCCCGATCATCTCCGCACTGCCCGCCCTGCTCGTCGTCTACCCGATGATCGACACCGACCGCACCCTGGCCACCGCCCTCCTCCAACTCCTGCCCGCCACCATCCCCCTCGCCGCCCTCACCCTCCTGTGCCACGCCGCCCTCATAGCGCTGCTCGTACGCCTCCTCTCCCGGCCGCTGCGCCCCGGCTTCCACCCCGCCGACGGCCACGTCGCCTTCTGCGCCTGGGCCGTCAGCCGCCTCAGCGACACCGCCCGGCGCACCCTCTTCCCCCTCTACGCCAGCCTCTTCACCCCCGTCTGGCTGCGCCTGCTCGGCGCCCGCGTCGGACGCCGCGTCGAAGCCTCCACCGTGCTCGCCCTGCCCGGCCTGATGCGCGTCGAGGACGGCGCCTTCCTCGCCGACGACACCCTCGTCGCCCCCTACGAACTGCGCGGCGGCTGGCTCCACCTCGGCCCCTCCCGGGTCGGACGCCGCTCCTTCGTCGGCAACTCCGGCATCGTCGGCCCCGGCCGCCACCTGCCCGACAACTCCCTCGTCGGCGTCCTGTCCGACACCCCCGCCCACGCCCCCGAAGGCACCTCCTGGCTCGGCCGCCCCGCCTTCGCCCTGCCCCGCGTCGCCGACACCGGCGGCGAGGCCCGCACCTACGACCCGCCCCGGCGCCTCATGTGGGCCCGCGCCGGCGTCGAGTTCTGCCGGCTGCTGCCCGTCATCCTCGCCGCCCTGCTCGGCGACCTCGTCCTCGCCGTCCTGCAGGAACTGCGCGACGACTACGGCCTGGTCACCGCCCTCGCCGGCGCCGGACTCGTCCTGGTCGGCGCCGCCGCCGTCGCCTGCGCCGTCACCACCGCCGCCAAATGGCTGCTCGTCGGACGCTTCCGCGTAGCCGAACACCCGCTGTGGTCCTCCTTCGTGTGGCGCAACGAGCTCTACGACACCTTCGTCGAGGAACTCGCCATGCCCTTCGGCGGCTCCACCATCACCGGCACCCCCTACCTCAACGCCTGGCTGCGCAGCCTCGGCGCCCGCATCGGACGCGGCGTGTGGTGCGAGACCCACTGGCTGCCCGAGAGCGACCTGGTCACCGTCGAAGCCGGCGCCAGCGTCAACCGCGGCACCGTCCTGCAGACCCACCTCTTCCACGACCGCGTCATGCGCCTGGGCCCCGTCCACCTCGGCGCCGGCTCCACCACCGGCCCGCACTCCGTCGTCCTGCTCAACTCCTCCCTCGGCGCGAACACCACCGTCGGGCCCGCCTCCCTCGTCATGCGCGGCGAGAACGTCCCCGGCGCCACCCGCTGGCTCGGCAACCCCGTCGCCGCATGGAACGCCGACCCCACCCCGCCCGCCGGCCGCCGACGCCGCCGGGCCCCCGCGGCGGCGTGACCCGGCGGTGTGACACGGATCACTTGGGGCGGGCGATGAGTCGGCGGTGCGGTCACGGTCCTACCTCGCGACCGCACCGCTTCGGCTTTGCCCGACCGAGAGGAACCACACTCATGACCGCCACCCCCGTGAAGAAGCCCGCTGCCGCGAAGGGCAACCCGGCCTCCTACTTCCCGTCGATCGAGAAGAAGCACGGCCGCCCCATCGAGGAGTGGAAGGACCTCATCCGCACCTCGCCCCTCACCAAGCACATGGAACTCGTCGCCTGGCTCAAGGCCGACCACGGCCTCGGCCACGGCCACGCCAACGCCCTCGTCGCCCACACCCTCGCCGAACGCACTGCCTGACCGCCGCCCCGGCGCCGCCGGGGCGGCCCGGGGTCCGGCCGCTGCTGCGCCACCCGGCCGGTCGCCGGTCGCCGTCCGACACGGTCGCCCCGCCACCGTCCGGCGCACTGCCCGGCCGGGGATGGCGGCCGTCTGGCGCGGTGTCTCCATCCGTGCCGTCCGCCTCGCCGCGCGGCTGGGCGCCCGGTCGCTGCCCCACACACTGCCCGGCCGCCCGTCTGGCGCGCCACTGCCCAGCCGCCCAGCCGCCGCGCCTTCCCCTCCCTCCCTTCCCCCGACGCGCCGACCGGCCGCCGGGAGCCCTGTGGGAGAGTACGGGCGATCTTGAATCCTGGGGGTGGATAGTTGCGTACGCGTCATTCCATGGCGGCCGGGCTCGTCCTGGCAGTCCTCGCCGTCCCGGCCTGCTCCGCAGACCCGAAGGCCCGGCCGGCGGCCGCCCCGGGCACCGCGACCGCCTCGGCTGCCGCAGCCTCCGGCGGCCTGCGCGCGGGCCTGCTGACCGCGGACCGGCTCCCCCCGGGCTTCCAGCTCGACACGGAGAAGGTCAACGCGACGACGACCGACCCCCCGCACACCCCCTCGCCGACCCCCATCGCCTCGATGCCGTGCTCTGAACTCGGCGTCGAATCCTTCATGACCAAGCACGCCCGGCCCGTGGAGGACGTGGCCGTGGGGGTGACCCGGTCGCCGGTGCGCGACGACGACATCGGCTGGTTCGGACAGGAGGTGCTCGACCGCTACGCCCCCGGGCAGGCGGCCGAGGTCATGGCCGCGATCCGCGGCGTCGCCGGGCGCTGCCCCTCCTACACCGACACGCTCCCGAGTGGTGAGCAGCTCCAGGTCACCGCGAGCGTCACGCCGGCCGACCCCCGGGCCGACGACAGCCTCCTGCTCCACATCACCTCGACCTTCCCCGGCGACGCGGCGCCGTGGGTCGACGAAACCGCTTTCATCCGGGTGGGCGACGTGATCCTGGTGGTTCAGGAGATCGTCGAGAGCGCGCCGACGTCGGGCACGAGGGACGTCTTCGCGGCCGCCGTGACCACCTACCGCGCCACCGCCGCCGGCTGACGCCCGTACGGCGGCACGGCACGCGTCGGGGCCCTCCAGGTGGAGGGCCCCGATGCGTCCCGGGAACCGACTCGGCACCGGCCGGGTGCCGGCTGCGCGGCCGTGGTCTGCGGAGTCAGGCGAGGGCGGCGGCGAGCAGGGCGAAGGCGGCGATGATGACGGCGACGCGGGCGTAGTGGTAGCGGTCCCAGCGGTTCATCTGCTCCTTCCAGTCCTCGGGCCGGTTCTCCGGGGTCCACGTCTTGCCCCGGTTGTTGATCGGGACGAGCAGCAGGATCGACATGATCACGCTGAGGATCAGCAGTGCGGCGGCGATGACGACGAGGCCGGCGCCGTGCTGGTGCCATCCGGCGACGGCCCAGACCGCGGCGAGGGCGAGCGAGCCGATGTACCAGAACGGCATCACGGCGCCGAGCATCCGGCCCCCGTGGGCGCGGCCGAGCTGGCCGCTGTCGTCGGGGAGTGCGTCGAGGATCCGGTTGATGACGAAGGCGACGGAGAACTCCACCCCCACCATCACTCCGACGACCACGGTGGTGACGACCTTGAGTGCGTCGAGCATGATGACCCCTCCGGGATCTAGCGCTGCTAGGTGACGAGTCAACGCTAGTCCTGCTGCCGCTCACTTGTCTAGCGGTGCTAGGATCGGGTCATGTCGGTACAGGAACGCAAGGAACGCGAACGGGCGGCCCGCGAGCGCCTCATCGTGGCGACGGCCCGCGAACTCGCCGAGAACCAGGGCTGGGACGCGGTCACCACCCGCCGGCTCGCCGAGCGCATCGAATACAGCCAGCCCGTCCTCTACAGCCACTTCCGCGGCAAGCGCGAGATCATCGGCGCCGTCGCCCTGGAGGGTGCCGCCGAGATGGCCGTGGCACTGCGGGCCGCGACCGCCGCCGCGGACGGCCCCCGCTCCCGGGTCACCGCCCTCGCCCGCACCTACCTCGACTTCGCCGAACGCAACCCGGCGGTCTACGACGCCATCTTCCGGCTCGACGGCGGCCTGGCCTTCGCGGTCGAGGACACCCCGGAGCCGCTGAAGGACGCCTTCGCCGCCCTGCTGGAAAGCCTCGGCGAGGTCGCCGGGGACGGAGTCCACCCGGCCCTGTTCACCGAGGTGTTCTGGGCCTCCCTGCACGGGCTGGCCACCCTGACCCGGGCGGGCCGCCTCCCCGCGGCGGAAGCCGACCGGAGAGTGGAACTGCTGGTGGACCGGCTCGCCGTGGTCTGACACACCACCCCGACGAAACCCCGACCTCCACCCGAACGCCGCCGAAGCCGGCCAGGTCGACTTCCTGCGCGCATTGGCTGTTTCTGTGGGCGGTCGGGGCCCGGAAGGTCGTCAGGTCGACTTTCCGCTGTCGTGGTGAGCGGCCGCGCCGGGTGGGGTGCTCGCACAGGAAGTCGGCCAGGTCGACTTCTGGTGCTGTGGCCCGGAATGGCTGCGTGCGTCGGGGTCCCGCTCCCCGGGGATCCGGCCCCCGCTCGGCTCGGCTGTGCTTCGTGGTGACCCGCACGGGAAGTCGGCGGGGTCGACTTTTGGTGCGTGTTGGCTGTTTCTGTGGGTGGCTGGGGTTCTGGGAGGTCGTCAGGTCGACTTTTCGGCGTCGTGAGCGGCCGCGCTGGGTGGGGTGCTCGCACAGGAAGTCGGCCGGGTCGACTTCCGGCGTTGCGGAGTCCGACCTCCACGCGGTCCGGGTAGGGCCTGCTGTGCCCCTGGGGCTGGGGCCTGCCGCTGCGCGCAGTCGCTATGAGGCGTGATCAGCATGATCCCCGGGTGTTCGCGGGGGATGCTCGCGCAGGAAGTCGGCCGGGTCGACTTTTGGTGCTGCGGCCGGGGTGGCTGCGTGCGTCGGGGTCCCGCTCCCCGGGGATCCGGCCCCCGCTCGGCTCGGCCGCGCTTCGCAGTGCCCCGCACAGGAAGTCGGCGGGGTCGACTTTTGGTGCATGTTGGCTGTTTCTGTGGGTGGCTGGGGTCTGGGAGGTCGTCAGGTCGACTTTCCGCTGTCGTGGTGAGCGGCCGCGCCGGGTGGGGTGCTCGCACAGGAAGTCGGTCGGGTCGACTTCTGGAGGGTCACTGCGTGTCAGGCCCTGCGGCCCCCGGGGCCTGACTTCCCGTCGGTCCGGGGGTGCTCCCGCTGCGCCCCTGGGGCTGGGTCCGTCAGCGGGAGCGGCTGCCCTCGCTCGCGCTCGGTGCGGCCTGCGGGTTTTGCAGCAGCCCGCGCAGGAAGTCGGCGGGGTCGACTTTTGGTGCCGTGGCTGGGGTGGCTGTGTGTGTACGGGCTTGCTGCTCCCGGGGGCAGCTGTCTGCGGGTGTTCGACGTGGCTGGCACGGGAAGTCGGGCGGGCCGACTTCTGGTGGCTGCCTGGGGGTGCTTGCGTGGGAAGTCGAGTGGGTCGACTTTCTGTGCAGGCGGTGGTGCTGGTTGATGCCCGGGTGGGGGAGCACCAGAAGTCGGCCTGGTCGACTTCTGTGGGGCGGTCCTCTGGGTGGGGTTTCGCGGGGGAGCGGAGTTGTGCAGGGGCTTTTGGGGTGGCTGGGGCTCGGGTGGGGAGCGCGAGAAGTCGGGCGGGTCGACTTCTGGGGTGGGCGGGGGACCGGGGGCGAGGGTGGGGCGGGCGGATTCGCTCGAGCCGGTATCTGACGAACTATCAGATGATCAAGGAATCGGGGTAGATTGCTGTCGGTCGCCCCCGTGGCGGTGCGCCTCCCCTCCCGCAATCCTGGCCCGGGTCGTCCGGCCCGGGCGACGTGCGGAGGTGAGAGGAGACCGGGATGGAAGGCGACGAGCCGGTCCGAACGCGGACGTCGGAGAAGGTCGGGCGGTGGCTGCGGCGCAATGCCGGGGTCATCGCGGCCTTGGCGGCGGCGGTCGGGACGGTGATCACGGCGGTGAAGTAGGGCCGGTGCCCTGCCGAGGCGCCGGGCGGGGCCCGAAGGGGCGCCGGGTTTCCGGTCCCGGGCCAGTCCCGTCCGAGGTGAAGGCCCCCGACCAGTCGCAGTGGTCGGGGGCCGTTCGCTCTCACGGTAGCGCACCGGGGCGCGTCGCGGAGGCGGGCCGGGCCGCCAAGTACCGTACGGGCCAAGGCGCGTGTGTCGCGCGGCCGCCCCCCGCGGGGTCGCGAGCGCCGCGTCGGCGGGTGGACCCGGGGGCCGGGACCGCCAGCGGCACGATCGGATGAAGGCGGCCCCGGCCCCGGGTACGGTTCCGTACGGGCGGGGCATCGACCGCGGTGCCCGTACGGCTGCGGTCGGGTGCCATTCGACAACTTCAACAGGACTTGAAGTCAAGCGGGGTCCTCGCGCAGCCCGTCCCCGGGCCGCCCGTCCCCGCCGTCCCCGGCCGCCCCCGCAGTCCGTCCCCGGCCCGCCCCCGCGCGGCGGCGCCACCCCGGCGCGGGGTAGCCTCGCTCACGGCGTGGGCCTGCGGACGGGCACGGACGAGGCGGGCACGAACGAGGCAGACAGGGGCGGTCGGATGGCGGAGCAGCAGCGCGGCTACTGGCGGGTGTCGGACGGTGTGGTGGTCGGCGCCACCCAGGCGCACATCGTGTGGACCAGAGCCGCCTACCCGGCCCTGGTGGAGGTGGCAAGCCGCTACCACGCGGTGATCACCTACGCGGAGCTGGCCGAGGCGGTCCAGGAGGCGTCCGGCGTGCGCACCCGGGTCAACCAGCGGCACTGGATCGGCAAGGTGCTGTCGCTGGTGATCCTGGAGGCGCACCGGCGCGGGGATCCGCCGCTGACCTCCCTGGTGGTGAATGCGGCGGACGGCAAGGTCGGCGCCGGCTACCAGGAGGTGCTGGCGGTCGCCGGGCAGCCGCCGCTGGCCGACGAGATGGACCGCGAGCAGCACGCGGCCGCCGCCCGTCTGGCCTGCTACCGGCACTTCGGCGCGGACCTGCCCGCCGACGGCGGCACCCCCGCCCTGGCCCCGCGCCTGCGGGCCTCGGTGCAGCGCAAGGCCACCTCCTCCTCCGCCGCCGCGACCAGCACCACCGCCGCCGCGGCCGCGCCGCGCCCGCCGGCGATCTGTCCGACCTGCTTCCTGGAGCTGCCGGCGACGCGGGTGTGCGACTCCTGCGGGGAGACCATCGCCCCGTGAGGCCGTGAGGCCGTGAGGCCGTGAGCGGTGCGCCCGGCAGCCGGGGCCGGGGCGATCGGGTGTCGGCTGCCTCGGCGGACGTCGTCCCGTGACCGGCCCCGGTGTCGGGAGTCGGCTCCGGGGCCCGAGGGCGTCGCGAGAACGGCGTGACGCTGCCGGAGCCCTGCCGGAGGGGCCGAGGGCGAACCGTTTCCCCTTGGAAGCTGCCCGGACGTCGGCGCGGTCCCGGTGCCCGGCGCGGCAGCACGGGCCCGGGCGGCCGTCACACGGCGGTGGCGGCCGGCGTCCGGCCGGGCAGTCGACCGGGCAGCCGGCCGGGCATCTGCCAGCCCTCGGCGAGGCGGGAGGGCGCCAGCCGCCGACCGTCGCCGAAGAACTCGCAGAACTTCATGATCAGCGGGTCCCAGCCGACCGGGTCGACGTAGTGACCGCTGCCCGGCACGATCAGCTGCTCCTCGACGTGGGCGCGCACCACCTTCACCTCGAAGGCGGTGCACCGCTCGTTGCCCGCCAGCGGCGTCGCCGCCTCCAGCCGGCACTCCAGCTGCACCGGGCACTCGGCGGCGCGCGGCGCCCGGACCAGCTCGCCCGCCAGCTCCGTCATCCCGGCCGCCTCGAACTTGCGCCGCTCGTGGCGGTAGCCCTGCTCCCGCCGCATCTCGGAGATGTTCGGGTTGGCCGTCAGCAGCGCGAGGGCGTCCACGGCGTCGACCTGCGCCGAGGAGGGCAGGTTGAGCACGCACTCGCCCTCGCGCCGCAGGTTGGCGGAGGTCTGGGAGGCGTTGCCCAGGCCCAGCATGCAGGACTGCCCCAGCCACCACGCCGAGGAGATCGGCGCGAGGTTGGCGCTGCCGTCCTCGTTGCGCGAGCCGATCAGCACCACCGGGGTGCCGAAGTACAGAACCTTGAGGTCGATGACCTTGTGCACGGGATTGCCGTCCTCGGGATGGGGAACCGTTGTCGATCACCGACTCTGCCCCCGCCCGTACGGGGGCGCTGGCGGTGATCGGACATCCAGTTCCCGCAGGTCACACCGGCCCTGCCGGTCACACAGGTCCCGAGGACGGCGCTCCGCGGTGCGTCAGGCGACCGGCCCGCGGGCGGCCACCTGACGGGCCTGGCCGTCGTGCAGCCGGTAGGACAGGCCCACCACGGCCACCGAGCCCTCGGCGACCTTGGAGGCGAGCAGCTGGGAACGCTCCACCAGCAGGTCCACGGTCTGGCGGATGTGCTCGTCCACGATCGCGTCCCGGTCCTCGATGCCCGCCGCCTTGGCGGACAGCACGCTCGGGGTCACCCGCTCCACCACGTCCCGCACGAAGCCGCCCGGCAGCTGTCCCTGCTCCAGGGAGTCCAGCGCCGCCGCCACCGCACCGCAGGAGTCGTGCCCCAGCACGACCACCAGCGGGCACTCCAGCACGCTCACGCCGTACTCGATGCTGCCCAGCGCCTCCGCGCCGGTGACGTGCCCGGCGGTGCGCACCACGAACAGGTCGCCCAGGCCCTGGTCGAAGATGATCTCGGCGGCCAGGCGGGAGTCCGAGCAGCCGAACAGCACCGCGAAGGGCCGCTGCGCCGGGGCGAGCGCGGCGCGGCGCCCGGCGTCCTGGTTGGGGTGCTCGGGACTGCCCGCGACGAACCGGGCATTGCCCTCCAGCAGCACCCGCAGGGCCTCGCCGGGGTCGGATATCGGGTCGGACATCGGGTCGGACATCGGTGTGGGGATCATGCCAGCACCCTAGATCGCCGCAGGTGGGCCCCGCAGCCGGGGGTGACGGGTCTCACTGGGGCACGGCGCCCGCCGCCCGGTGCTGCGACACGCCGTCACCCGCCCTGCTGCGCCGGCGCCCGTGCCGTCCTAGGCTCGCCGGACGGAGCAATGGGGGACGAAGCGACCCGGGCCGGAGCGGACAGGGGTGGGGCACATGTGGACGAAGCGCAACGGAGCGTCACAGGTCGGAGCGTTGCGGGTCGGAGCGTCACGGGTCCGAGCGTTACGGGCCGGAGCGTCACGGGTCGGAGCGGCCCGCCCGGCAGCGGATCGACCGGCGGCGGCCCGCCTGGCGGCGGCCCGGTCGGTGGCAGCCCGGCTGGACGCCCTCGACCGCGCCCTGTTCGACCGGATCGCCGCCGCGCCGCTGCCCGGCACCCGCTCCTGGCCGCGCCTCCTGAGCCGGGCCGCCGACCACGGGCTGCTGTGGACGGGCACCGCCGCGCTCCTCGGCGCGGTCGGCGGACGCACCGGGCGGCGTGCCGCGCTGCGCGGCCTCGGCGCGCTCGCCCTCGCCTCCGCCACCGCCAACACCGTCGCCAAGCACGCCACCCGGCGCCCCCGCCCACTGCTGGACTCCGTCCCGCACGCGCGCCGGCTGCTGCGCCAGCCCGTCACCACCTCCTTCCCGTCCGGTCACTCCGCCTCCGCGGCCGCCTTCGCCACCGGTGTGGCGATCGAGTCCCCGCTGCTGGGCGCGGCCGTCGCGCCGCTCGCCGCCGCGGTGGCGTTCTCCCGCGTCCACACCGGCGTGCACTACCCCGGCGACGTGCTGGCGGGCACGGCCCTGGGTGCGGCGGCGGCCGCCGCCACCCTGCACTGGTGGCCTCGCTCCTCCGCCGTGCCGGCACCGGCCGCCCCCGCCCGACGCCCGGCCCCCGCCCTGCCGCGGGGACGGGGACTGTCGGTCGTGGTCAACGCGGGCTCCGGCAACGGCTCCCCGATCGCCCCCGGGCCCGAGGACACGGCCGAGACGCTGCGCACCCTGCTGCCCGAGGCGGACGTGCGGGTGTGCGGGCCCGGGGACGACCTGACCGAACTGCTGACCGGGGCCGCCGACCGAGCCGCCCGGGCCGGCGGCGCGCTCGGGGTGTGCGGCGGCGACGGCAGCGTCAACCTGGCCGCCGCCCTCGCCGTCGAACGCGCCGTGCCGCTGGCGGTCTTCCCCGGCGGCACCCTCAACCACTTCGCCCTCGACCTCGGCACCGCCACCCACCAGGACACCGCCGAGGCCGTCGAGACCGGCAACGCCGTCGGCGTCGACCTCGCCCTGGCCACCGACGGCACCGGACAGCGAGTCTTCGTCAACACCTTCAGCCTCGGCATCTACCCCGAACTCGTCCACCAGCGCGAGAAGTTGGAGAAGCGCCTCGGCAAGTGGCCGGCCCTCGCCGTCGCCCTCGCCACCCTCCTGCCCACGGCCGAACCCGTCACCGTCCACGCCGACGGCCGCACCCACCGGCTGTGGCTGCTGTTCGCCGGCAACGGCGTCTACGAACCGGCCGGCGTCGCCCCCACCCGCCGCGCCGCCCTGGCCGACGGCCGGCTCGACGTCCGGGTCGTCGACGGCGCCGCGCCCCTCGCCCGCACCCGCCTGGTCGCCGCCCTCCTGACCGGCACCCTGCACCGCTCCCGGGTCTACCGCACCGCCCACCTGCGCGCCCTGCACCTGGACTCCCTCGGCGACGCCGACCGCATCGCCGTCGACGGCGAATCCGTCCCCGCCCGCGGAACCCTGCGACTGTCCAAGGCCCACGCCGCGCTCACCGTCTACCGGCCGCAGGGCCCCCAATCCGTTTCCTGAACCGCTCCGAACCACCGGGGAACCGTCCGCCCGACCGCCCCTGCCGCCCTGCCACCGCCTTGCCGCCCCCGCCCCCGCCTGCCGCCCCGCCGCCCGCCCTTCCAGACGCACCGTACGAGGCCCCGATGAGCACCGCCGTCGTCCTGTTCACCCAGGACCTGCGCCTGCACGACAACCCCGCCCTGCACGCCGCCCGCACCGGCGCCGACCGGGTCCTGCCGCTGTTCGTCCTCGACCCCGCCGTCGACAAGGCCGACTTCGCCCCGCCCAACCGGCGCGCCTTCCTCGCCGACTGCCTCGCCGACCTCGACCGGGCCCTGCGCGCGGCCGGCTCCCGCCTGGTCCTGCGCCACGGCGACCCCGCCGAACAGACCGCCCGCGTCGCCGCCGAATGCGACGCTACCGCTGTCCACACCGCCGCCGGCGTCTCCGCCTTCGCCACCCGCCGCGAAGCCGCCCTGCGCCGGGCCCTGGGGGAGCGGCTGCACCTCCACGACGGTCTCACCGTCGTCCCCGCCGGCACCCTCACCCCGGCCGGACGCGACCACTACGCCGTCTTCACCCCCTACCTGCGCGCCTGGCAGCAGGCCCCGCACCGCCCCGTCCTGCCCGCCCCGCGCACCCTCGCCACCCCCGACCAGCCGCACGGCGACCCGCTGCCCACCGCCCCCGCCGGCACCTCCCCGGGCCTGCCGCCCGGCGGCGAACGCGCCGCCCGGCGACGGCTGCGCGCCTGGAACCCGGCCGACTACGACCACCTGCACGACGACCTCGCCGCCGACGCCACCTCCCGCCTCTCGCCCTACCTGCACTTCGGCTGCCTGTCCGCCACCGAACTCGCCCGGCACGCCGCCGCACACGGCGGACCCGGCGCCGACGCCCTGGTCCGCCAACTCGCCTGGCGCGACTTCCACCACCAGGTCCTGGCCGCCCGCCCCGACGCCGCCCACACCGACTACCGCCCCCGCGACACCCGCTGGCACCACGACGAACAGGAACGGCAGGCCTGGCGCGACGGCCGCACCGGCTACCCGATCGTCGACGCCGGCATGCGCCAACTCGCCCACGAAGGCTGGATGCACAACCGCGCCCGCCTGATCACCGCCTCCTTCCTCACCAAGACCCTGCGCCACGACTGGCGCCCCGGCGCCGCCCACTTCCTCCACCTCCTCGTCGACGGCGACCTCGCCAACAACCAGCTCAACTGGCAGTGGATCGCCGGCACCGGCAACGACACCCGCCCCAACCGCGTCCTCAACCCCCTGCGCCAGGCCGAGCGCTACGACCCCGACGGCACCTACGTACGCCGCTGGCTGCCCGAACTCGCCCACCTCCCCGGCCGGGCCGTCCACCAGCCCTGGACCTGGGACGGGCCGCTCGACTACCCCGACCCCCTGGTGCCCCCGGACGCCCTGACGGCCCGCATGCGGGGGACGGGGTGACGGCTGGCCCGGCCGTGCCGTGCGGCGGCCCCGGAGACGGGGCGGTAGGCGGGGCGGGTGCCGGGCCCGGGCGGGGCAGGGGGCGGGGGCCGGGGGCGGGGGCCGGGGCTGGGCTCGGCACGGCAGCCGTACGGGCCGTGCGGCTGCCGTGCCCCGGGTGCCCGCCCGGCCCGGCCGACCGGGCCCTCCCCTGTGGGGTCCGGTCGGCCGGGCGGGTTCAGGCGGTGTAGCCGCCGTCGACGGCGAGGGCGGTGCCGGTGACGTAGCGCCCGCCGGGGCCGGCCAGGAAGGCGACGGCGGCGGCGACGTCCTCGGCCCGGCCGTAGTGGCCCAGGGCGGTGAGGGAGCGCTGGAAGTCGGCGCTGTCGCCGTCGGCCGGGTTCATGTCGGTGTCGATCGGGCCCGGGTCCACGACGGTCGCGGTGATGCCGCGCGGGCCGAGCTCGCGCGCCAGGGCCCTGGTCATCCCGGTCAGGGCGGTCTTGGCCGTGGCCTGCAGGACGAAGTTCGCGCCCGGCACCCGCCCGTTGAAGCACGAACCGATGCTGATGATCCGCCCGCCCTCGCCCATGTGCCGGGCGGCGGCCTGGGCGGCCAGGAACACCGAACGGACGTCCACCGCCAGCACCCGGTCCAGATCCTCGGCCGTGACCTCCTCCAACGGCCCGTAGGCGAGGAAGCCCGCGTTGTTCACCAGGATGTCCAGGCCGCCGAGCTGCGCCACCGTCTGCTCCACCGCCCGCGCCGCCGCGTCCGGCCGGGTCAGGTCCGCCCGGACGACCACGGCCCGCCCGCCGTCCGCCTCGATCCGCTCCGCGACGGCGCGGGCCTCCTGCTGCGCCCGCACGTACGTCAGCGCCACCGCCGCGCCCCGCTCCGCCAGCCGCCTGGCGATCGCCGCGCCGATCCCGCGGCTGCCGCCGGTCACCAGCGCCACCTTGCCGGTCAGCTCGCCCATGGTCTCCTCCTCCGTCGCCGGTGTGTTCGTCACACCGGGACGGTAGGAGCTGACACGGGTGTCAGATTCAAGCCACGTCGTTGCCGCTACGCCGCCGGGCCGCTCCACCGGCCGGCCGCGCCGCTACGCCGTGGCCGCTACGCCGCGGCCGCACCGCGCAGGGCCAGGACCGTGACGTCGTCACGGCTGCGCCCGCCGCTCCAGCGCCGGGCCCGCAGGTCGAGGGCCCCGGGCAGGGCCTCGGCCGGGGTGGCGGCGAGATCGGCCAGACCCTGCTCGACCGGGTAGAACGTGCCGGAGGCGTCCTGCGCCTCGGTGATGCCGTCGGTGAGCAGCACCAGCACCCCGTCGGCGGGCACCACGACCCGCCGGACCGTACGCGGCTGCGCCCCGCCGGTCAGCTCCGCGAGCGAGGCCAGGCCCAGCGGGATCCCGGTCGGCAGCGCGACGGGCTCCACCCGGCCGTCGGCGCGCAGCAGGTAGGGGGCGAGGTGGCCGCAGTTGACGGCCTGCAGCTCGGTGCCGGCTTCCTCACCCGTGTTGGTGCCCATGCCGCCGCCGTCCGGGGCGCCGTCCGGGGCCGCGCCGCCGTCCGGGGCCGTGCTCAGGACGGTCGCGGTGACGAA
Organism: Kitasatospora sp. NPDC101447; assembly: GCF_044767225.1. Taxonomy (NCBI): domain Bacteria; kingdom Bacillati; phylum Actinomycetota; class Actinomycetes; order Kitasatosporales; family Streptomycetaceae; genus Kitasatospora; species Kitasatospora sp. NPDC101447. The sequence continues at coordinate 167,028 of NZ_JBIWNL010000015.1, read as the reverse complement.
ACGTTCCTGCTCCCCGCTCTGCACCACGTACGCGTTGTGCCGCTCCACCGCCGCCTCCAGGGCGTCGGCGACCGCGGTCAGCTCCGCCTCGCGGAAGGCCGCCTCCCGGAAGGCGCTCAGCACCGCGAAGCCCGTACCGATCGCGGGCAGGCCCTTGCCCTGCACGTCGCCCACCAGCACCCGGGTGCCGTGCGGGGTCTCGGCGATGTCGTACAGGTCGCCGCCCACCATGGCGTCCTCCTCCACCGGCCGGTACAGCCCGTCCAGGCGCACGTCCGCCGTGGTCACCGGCAGCGGACGCAGCAACTGGCGCTGCAGCGCCACCGCGCTCTGGCGCATCCGCGACAGCTCCCGCTCGCGCCGCACCCGCCGCGCGCACAGCCCGATCACGGCGGCCTCCGCGCCGACCACCGCCACCAGGGTGCCCACCCTCGCCTCCAGGTCCGGCGGCGGGAACAGCACCGTGCTCACCCCCACCACCGCGGCCACCCACACCGAGACGGCCACCGTCTGCGCCACCGTGCCCCGGCCCGCCAGGAACGCGGGCAGGAACACCAGCAGCAGCACCAGCCGGGCGCTGCTGCCGCTGGCCGCCTGCCCGAGCAGCACGACGGCGGTGGCGGCCAGCACGCCCAGCACCACCGCCCGGTTGCCGGGCGCGCGCGGGACGGTTCCGTCGCTCTCCACCCCGCCACCCTCTCCGTCGTCCGTCTCGCCCGGCCGTCCCCCCAGGGTGGGCGGCACGGCGGCGCGGGCGCCAACGGGCCGCGCCGGACGGGGGAAGCCGGCGGAACCCGCAGCCGGACCGGGGAAAGCCGGGGAAAGCCGGGGGAGTGTCGGGGAAAGCCGGGGGAGTGTCGGCGGCGGTGGGTACGGTGGCTGGTGTGTCCACCCCCGAACCCCGCGAGCCCGGTACGAGCCGCGCCCCCGCCGCCGGCCGCGCCACCCGCGTACCCCTGGCCGACCTCGTCCGGCTGCGCCAGGCCCGCGACCGGATGGACCGCGACTACGACCAGCCCCTCGACGTGCCCGCGCTCGCCCGCACCGCGCTGATGTCCTCCGGCCACTTCTCGCGCAGCTTCCGCACCGCCTACGGCGAGACCCCGTACAGCTACCTCATGACCCGCCGGATCGAACGGGCCAAGGCACTGCTGCGGCGCGGGGACCTCAGCGTCACCGAGGTGTGCATGGCGGTCGGCTGTACCTCGCTGGGCTCCTTCAGCACCCGCTTCACCGAACTCGTCGGCGAGAGCCCCAGCGCCTACCGCGCCCGCGACCACGGCGACGGCGCCGCGATCCCCGCCTGCGTCGCCAAGATCCGCACCCGCCCGGTCCGGCGTACGGGGACCAAGGACGGGCCCTCTCCCGTAGCGTGACGCCATGAGCATCGAACTCGCCCAGTGCTTCATCGCCGTCGACGACCACGACCGGGCCCTCGCCTTCTACCGCGACGTCCTCGGCTTCGAGGTCCGCAACGACGTCGGCTTCGAGGGCATGCGCTGGGTCACCGTCGGCTCGCCCGACCAGCCCGGCGTCGAGATCGTCCTGGAACCCCCGCTGGCCGACCCGCACGCCTCCGAGGACGACCGCCAGGCCGCCGCCGAACTCCTCGCCAAGGGCCTGCTGCGCGGCGTCATCTTCCGCACCGACGACTGCGACGCCACCTTCGAACGCATCCGCGCCGCCGGCGCCGAAGTCCTCCAGGAACCCATGGACCAGCCCTACGGCGTCCGCGACTGCGCCTTCCGCGACCCCTCGGGCAACATGCTCCGCTTCAACCAGCCGCACGCGAAGTAACCCGGTCGCCGTCGCGGCGAAGTCCTGCGGGGGCGTCACGTGGGGGACGTGGCCCGCGCCCCGGTGGGTGTGCCGCCGGGCGTCCGGCGCCGACGTCCAGGCGGGACCAGGCGGGGGCGTCGTCCTGTTCGTCGAGCCAGGTCTGCGCGTGGCGTACGAAGGTGTCCCGCAGCAGCCGTGTCCTCGTTCTCGCGCAGCAGCTCCAGGGCCTGCGCGGTGGCCCCGGTCACCGGCCGCAGCCGCGCGCCCGCGGCCGGGCCGTCGAGGGTGAGGTCGGCCGGCGGGGGTTCGTGGGGGACGGTCCCCCAGTTCCCGGCCACCTGGACGGGGCCGGGCTGCCGCGTGGTGGTCGTTCCCATGAGCCGTGCACCAGCACCAGCGGCTCGCCCGTACCGGTCTGCTCGTCGCACAGGGGCACCTCGCCGGCGTCGATCAGAGGCACGGCGGCCACCCCTTCCCGCAACAGGCTCCGGGCCGTCCCGCCGGCCTTCCAGAGGCGCCTGCTCCCCGCCCGGGGCGCGGGCGGGGAGCAGACGGGCCCGGTCCGGTCCACCCCCGTGGGGCCGGGCCGGGGCCGCCCGGGGTCACGGGGTGAGCAGGCAGGCCCGGACCACCAGTGCGGCGGTGATGGCGGGCAGGGCCGGCCAGGGCAGGAGGCCGGCCGTGGCGGCGAGGGTGGCCGGGGAGAGGACGGGCAGGGCGGCGGCCAGGTGGAGGCGCAGCTGCACGTGGTGGGGCAGCCGGTCCGGGCCGGCGGGGTCCGTGGGCGTGGGGTCGGCCGGGTCCGCGGGCGTGGGGTCGGCGGGCGGGGTGGCGGTCATCATGAGCTCCGGCGGGCCTGGTCGAGGTAGGTGCGCAGCGGCGCCCAGGCGTCCGCCGGGGCGTCGGGGACGCCGGACATCGCGGCGGGTTCCTCGCGCCAGGCGGTGCGGACGGCGGCCGCGAGGGTGGTGTCGCCGCCGCTGAAGAGGCGGGAGAGTTCGTCGAGGCGCCCGGCGATGCGGCGGACCCGGGGGTCGGTGGGGTCGACCCCGGCGGTGCGCAGGGCCTCGGCGCTGCGGTAGAGCTGGGGCCATTCGACCTCCAGCAGGTAGTGGGCGGCGGGGCCGAGGGCGGCGGCGTGGTCGGCGAGGGCGTGGACCTGGTCGTCGTCGAGGTGGCGGTGCAGGACCTCCTGGGCGGCGGGGCCGGTGGGTCCGGTGGCGCCGACGGCCTGGACCAGGCGCAGCAGGTCGGCGGTGTCGGGGGTGCGTTCGGCGGTGAGTTCGGTGTGCACGTGGGCGAGGCGTTCGCGCAGCGCCTGCAGGGCGGTGAGGGAGGCCTCGGTGGCGGCCAGGTGCTCGCCCACCAGCCGGACGGGGTCGATGCCGGCGTCCAGGCAGGTGGCGATGGTGTCCAGGCCCAGGCCCAGGCGGCGCAGGGCGAGGATCTGGTAGAGGCGGACGACGTCCGGCTCGGTGTAGGCGCGGTGGCCGGAGGAGGTGCGCAGGGAGGGGCTGAGCAGGCCGATGCCGTCCCAGTGGTGCAGGGTGCGTACGGTCAGGCCGCTGGCCTCGGCGAGGGGGCCGACCTTCCACGTCTGTTCGGTGGTCATGGCACGAGCATTCCTCCTGACGTCGCGTGAGGTGCAAGCCCCCCGTGCAAGCCCCCCGTGCAAGCCCCCCGTGCAAGCCCGGTGTCCCTTCAGGCCGCGGCGGTGCGGGCCGGCAGCGGGTAGTCGGGTAGGTCGATGGCGTCGGCCTTGGTGAACTGGGCGGCGAGCAGGTTGCGCAGCGGCCGGCGGCTCATCCAGCGCATGGAGGCGGCGCGCAGGCGGATCATCAGGGCGCTGTCGGGGGCGTAGCCGCTCAGGCCGCCGGGCGGCAGTTCCTGGGCCCGGGCGACGTAGGGGCGCATCAGTTCCTCGTAGCGGGCGAAGGCGGTGCGGAAGTCGCCGTCGGCGGCGGCGAGTTCGCCGGCGAGCAGGTAGGCGCCGACGAGGGCGAGGCTGGTGCCGAGGCCGGTGAGGGGGCTGGGGCTGTAGCCGGCGTCGCCGAGCAGGACGACGCGGCCGCGGCTGTAGTGGTCGAGGCGGATCTGGCCGAAGGAGTCGAAGGCGAAGTCCTCGGCGGTGCGCATCCCGGCGAGCAGCCGGTCCACCTCCCAGCCGGCGCCGGCGAAGCGGTCGGCGAGCAGGCGCTTGAGGGCGGCGCTGTCGCGGCGGTCGTACGTCAGCGGGGCGGAGCGGAAGCCGAGGGAGGCCTTGACCTCGCCGGGCAGCCGGCCCGGGCGGGCGCCGGCGACCAGGCCGCCGGGGGCGTTGTACATCAGGAACCAGCTGTCGAGGTCGCGGGCGAGCGCGGGGTCGTGGACGGTGAACCAGGCGTGGTAGCCGCCGAGCGGGTGGTAGTGGCTGCCGTCGCTGTTGCCGTTGCTGTTGCTGTTGCTGGGGCCGTCGGGGGCTTCGAAGGCGAGGCGGCGTACGGCGGAGTGCAGGCCGTCCGCGCCGACGACCAGGGCGAAGCGGCGGGCGGGGGCGTTCTCGAAGGTGACGGTGACGCCGTCGGCGTCCTCGGCGAGTGCGGTGACGGTGTCGTCCCACAGGTACTCGACGCCGTCGGTGGCCTCCCGGAGCACGTCGGCGAGGTCGCCGCGCAGGATCTCGACCTCGGAGACGATGCCCTCGCCCTCGAACAGCTCGACGGGGATCCGGGCGGTCCGGCGCCCTCGCCGGTCGACCAGGGCGACGCCGCGCTGGTCGACGCACAGCGCGCGGACGCGTTCCGTCAGGCCCATCCGCTCGACGACGGTGCGCGCGGCGCCGCGCAGGTCGACGGCCTGCCCGCCGGGGCGCGGGCCGGGGGCGCGCTCGACGACGGTGGGGTTGAAGCCGTGGCGGCGCAGCCAGTGGGCGAGGGCGGGCCCGGCGATGCCGCCGCCGGAGACGAGGATGTCGGTGTTGTCCATGGAGGGGCTTCCCGTCGGTGCGTGCGTACGGTGGTGTCCGATGCCGACGAATGTACGCCGTACGCATGGGCTCAACAAGCCCTGTACTGCGGGAACTTGGCTTTGGTGTACTAGTGCAGTAGGGCGCCTGGGGCCCGGTGCCGGCGGGCTGCGGCGCCCGGCTCCGGCATCCGCGCAGGCCGGAGGCCGTCAAGGACGGCCGCAGGTGCACTAGTGCGGCACGATGGCGGCATGGAGAACACTCGACAGATGGTCAGTTCCGGCTCCCCCCTCGAACCGCGGATCGGCTTCTCCCGGGCCGTGCGCAAGGGCCCGTACGTCGCGGTCGCGGGCACCGCCCCGCTCGGCGAGAACGGCACCACGGTGGGGCAGGGCGACGTCCACGCCCAGACCGCCCGCTGCCTGGACATCGCCGAAGCCGCCCTCAAGGAGGCCGGCGCCTCGCTCCGGGACGTCGTGCGCACCCGCATCATGCTCACCGACATCACGCGCTGGAAGGAGGCCGCCCGCGCCCACGGCGAACGCTTCGCGACGATCCGCCCGGCCTGCACCTTCGTGGAGGTCTCGCGCTTCCTCGACGAGCAGTGGCTGGTCGAGATCGAGGTCGACGCGGTCATCGGCTGAAGGCGGGGCGGGGCCCGGGGAGGCCAGGGCTCCCGGCCGGGGAGGGCGGGCCGGGCCTCCCGGCCGGTGGCGGGGTGCGGACCCGCCACCGGCCGTACGGCGCCCGGGACTTCGGGCCCTACCCCCGCCGCAGGGCGCCCACCACCGCCGACAGGTCCTCCTCGGCGATCGACGGGTCCGCCAGCAGCACCTCCCGGGCCGCCGCCAGGACCGGGCCGCCGCCCGCCAGGGCCAGGTCCTTCGCGGCCAGGCGCACCGGGAAGTCCGAGTCCGTGCTGTGCGCCCGGGCCACCACCCCCGCGAGCGGCCCGGCCGCCAGCACCTCCCGCGCCACCTCCGGCGGCACGCCCAACTCCCCGGCCACCGCCAGCACTTCGCCGACCACCGTGACCGAGGCCACGATCGCCCCGATCGCCACCACCTTCAGCGCCGCCCCCGCCCCCGGGCCGCCGCAGCGCCGCACCCGCCCCAGCTGCTCCAGGACGGGCTGCGCGCGGTCGAGGTCGGCGTCCTCGCCGCCCGCGAGGACGGTCAGGCCGCCGGTGGCCGCCGGGCCCACACTGCCGAGCACCGGGGCGTCTACCAGGGCGACGCCGTCCGGGAGTTGCTCGCGCAGGCCGGCGGTGGCGGCCGGGCCGATCGAGGACATGTCGATCCACAGCGTGCCCGGCGTCAGCTCCGGCGTGAAGCGCCTGGCCACCTCGGCGACCGCCGCCGGGTCGGAGAGCATGGTGACGACGACGTCCGCGCCCCGCACCGCCTCCGCCGGGGTGGCGGCCTCGGTGAGGCCTCCGGCGCGGCCGGGGGAGCGGTTCCAGACGGTCAACGGGTGGCCGGCGGCGGCGAGGCGACGGGCCATCGGCAGGCCCATGCGGCCCAGCCCCAGAAAGGCGATCTTCTCCATGGCCACCACGCTAGGCAGCCCCGAGTCAGGCGACAAGCGAATGTCCGGCATGGTAACCATGCGGAATGGACATGGCTTGGCTGGACGTCTTCCGCACCGTCGCACACCTCGGCTCCTTCACCGCCGCCGGAGAGCGGCTGGGCTTCACCCAGTCCGCGATCTCCCGCCAGATCGCCACCCTGGAAAGCGAGTTGGGCACCCCGCTGTTCGACCGCCTGGCCCGCGGCGTACGGCTGACCGAGCACGGCCGCGCCCTGCTGCCGCACGCCGAAGCCATGCTCGAACGCCTCGACACCACCCGGCGCGACCTCGCCGCACTCACCGAACTCACCGCCGGACAGCTGCGGGTGGGCGCCTTCGACAGCGCCAACGCGGCCCTCGTCCCCGGCGCGCTCGCCGCCTTCCGCACCGCGCACCCCCAGGTGGCGATCAGCCTCACCGAAGGCCTCTCCGCCCACCTGCTGGAACTACTCGGCGACGGCACGATCGACCTGGCCGTCGTCGCCTCCTACGACCAGGACGCCTACGACGCGGACCAGTTCGACGTGCGGCCGCTGCTGGAGGACCCGGTGCTGGTCGCCCTGCCACGCGGACACCGCCTGGCCGGCCGGCGCCGCCTGCGGCTGGCCGAACTCGCCGACGAACCCTGGATCGCCGCCCGCCGCCACGCCGAGACCACCCTCCTCGCCGCCTGCCTGCGCAGCGGCTTCCAGCCCCGGATCGAGTACGCGGTCGCCGCGTGGACGGCCAAACTCGGCCTGGTCGCCGCCGGCCTGGGCCCCACCCTGATCCCCTCGCTGGCCGCCCGCGCCGCCCGCCCCGACATCGCCCTCGTCCCGCTCCACCCCGACGACACCCCCGTCCGGCACGTCCACACGGTGACCCGCCGCGGGCAGCGGGTGGCGCCGGCGGTGGCGGCGTTCGCGGGGTTCCTGCGGGAGGGGGCGGGGGTGTAGGGGTGGGGGAGTAGCCGGGGAAGGGCCCGCACCCGTGCGCGAGGGGCCGTCCGCGGTCCGCCGTCCGCGCGGCCCCCTCGGGTCAGCGGCGCAGCGCGATGACGCCCGCCAGGGCGGTCAGCGCGGGGCCGAGGAGCAGGAGCAGGCGGCGGGGGCGGGACTGCAGGGTCAGGCGGAAGCCGCCCGCGCGGAACTCCAGGAACGGACGCGGGGGACGCTGCTGACGGCGCACGTGGATCTCCAGGGTTTGCGACAACTCGGTACGTCCCCCAGCACAATGGCCTGCGGGGTGGTTGCGTCAGGTCGCAACCTCGGATTGCAGCGGGAGAGCGCAAGGTGCCGACGGCGCAACACGAAGGAGAACGCGGGCCGGCACGGGAGCAGATGCCCGTACGACGGGGGCTGGCCCCGCTGGACGAGCGGCTGTCGGAGCCGGAGCGGCGCTGTGCGGAGCGGCTGCGGGAGTTGCGGGCGCGGATCGGCCTGACCTCGGAGGAACTGGCCGAGCGGCTGAGCGGGGACGGGATCCGCGTCGACCGGACCAGGCTGTCGAAGTTCTTCAACGGCCGGGAGGTGCCGCGCCGGGAGATCGCCGTGCGGCTCCACGCGCTGGCGGCCGAGGGCGAGGGCGCGGAGGTGTCCGCCGAGGAGGTCAGGGCGACGAGGGCGCTGATGTACGCGGCGGCGTGCGTGCGCAGCCCGCTGCAGGCCCGGGAGTTCGAACTCGCCACCGCCCGTGAGGAACTCGACCTCCACCGGGCCGAGGCCGTCGAGGAGTTGGCCTCGCTGCAGCGCGAACTCCACGACGAGCGCAAGCGCCGCCAGGACGCGGAGGACGCGCTGGAGGACATGGCCTTCCACAGCCGGGCGGAGGTCCGGGCACTGACCGAGGAGCGGGACGCGGCGCTGGAGCGCATCGCGCAGCTGGAGGACCAGATCAGGCAGGCGGGGGCCGTGCTCAGGCTGCGCGACCGGGACGCCGAGACCCTCGACCGGATCACCCGTGCCACGGACGCGGAACTGGCCCTGTGGGAGCACGGCGGCACGGGTGAGCTGTCCGGGATCTGTGCCGCGGTCGTGCACCTGCGCGATGCCGACGAGGACGATGCCGCAGACCGTCTCATCGATCAGATCGCACTGGGGCACCCCGTCCGGGACGTCATGCGCCTGGTGGACGAGTTCGCCGCCCGGCGTCGTTTCTACGACGGATCAAGGCTTGAAGGTGTGCTTGCTTCCAAACGGAAACCCATGGATCTCTTCCGATGCCTCTCGAACGAGGCCGAGCAGAGCGAAGCGCGATCGCGCTTGTTGGGGTTCGTGGCTGAACACGCGCCCGTCGAGCATCTCGTTCGGATCAACAAAGCATGTGTGGATCACGGAAGTCTGGAACTGGGATCCGCGCTGCGGAATGCCATTGCCGAGCGGCAGCGGGAGGTGCCGGAGAACGACGGCGACCTTTGGACCACGCATCTCAGGTTGATGCTGGAGATGGCGAGGGAGCTGAGCCCTGCTCCCGCTCAGCAGACGGCGTCCGCCGGCGGCAGTGCGCCCGTCGACAGGTAGGTGTCCACGGCCCGGGCGGCGCAGGGGCTGTAGCCGGTGAGGTAGACGGTGTGGACGCGGCCGGGGACGGTGAGCAGGCGGGAGGCGGGCATGCGGGCGTGGAGGGCGAGGGCGCCCTGGTAGGGGGCGTGGGTGTCGCCGGTGGCGTGCAACTGCAGGGCGGGGACGGCGGGGTGGACGTCGACGGGCGGCTCCGCCGGGGTGCGGCGCCAGGAGGCGCACGGGGTGGGGGAGTTGTAGACCGGGCCGAAGACGGGCTGGGTGGGGCGGGCGTGTTCGACGGCGTCGCGGTACCACTGCGGTGAGCGCGGCACGGCGACGTCGTCGCACAGGATGCCGATCGCGGCCGCGAGGTCGGCGCCGGCCTCCGGGTCGGGGGTGAGGACGGCGGACAGCAGTTCGTGCAGGAGCGGGCCCGCCTGCACCGGCTTGCCGTCGGCGGCGTCGAGGAGGCGGCGCAGCACGTCCGCGTAGTCGGCGTCGTCGCGGTCGTCGCCCTGGCAGACGGCGAGCAGGAAGGGCAGCATCCGGTCGTCGAGGAGGAAGCCGTCGATGGCGATCGGCGCCGCCTGCGCCCGGCGGACCAGGCCCTCGACGGTGGCCCGGACGGCCGCCGGCGTGGCGCCCAGGCCGTACGTGGCGTGGCGCGGGGCGGCCCAGGCGGCGAAGTCGTCCAGGGCGCGTTCGTTGGCGCCGCCCATGTCCTGGAACAGCCGGACGCCGTAGCGGGCCGGGTCTGGGGTGCTGTCGAGGACGAGGCGGTCGACGCGCCCGGGGTACAGCTGCGCGTACACGGCGCCCAGCAGTGCGCCGTAGGACTGGCCGAAGAAGGAGGTCCGCTGCTCGCCGAGGGCGGCGCGCAGCACGTCGACGTCGCGGGCGGTGTTGCGGGTGGTCAGGTGGGGCAGGAGGTCGGGGTACCGGGCCCAGCAGGCGTCGGCGTCGGCCTCGGCGAGGGTCCAGGCCTGCTCGAAGCCGGCCCGGTCGGTGCCCACCGAGCGCAGCCAACTGCCCCTGGTGAGGCCGCAGTCGAGGCCTCCGCTGGCGCCGACCCCGCGGGGGTCCATGCCGATGATGTCGTACGCGGCGGCCGTCGCGGGCGCCATCGCGGCCCGGACCGCCACGGGCATGTCCAGTCCGCGGTTGCCGGGGCCGCCCGGGTTGGTCTGCAGGATGCCGCGGCGCGCGGCCGGGTCGGCGGCCCTGATCCGGGAGACGGCGAGGGACAGTGTGCGGCCCCGCGGCTCGCGGTAGTCCAGCGGGACGGTCAGGCTCGCGCACTCGGCGCCGGCGGCGGCCAGTTGCCCGTCCTGGCAGGCGGCCCAGGCGAGCGGCTGGCGGCGGTAGCTCTCCAGCGGGTCGGCGGAGGCGGACGCGGGGGAGGACGCGGCCTCGGAGGAGGCGGACGCCGGCGCGGCGAGGCCGACGGCGACGGTCGCGGACAGGGCGAGTGCGGCGGCGAGGGTGGCGGCGAGAGCCGGTACGGGCTTCATGTCGCCCACACTAGGCGGCAGTTGGCGAACCTCAGGCTCGGCCCCGCCCGCCCGGCGGGCGGGGAGGAAGACCAGCCCGGCCGCGACGCCCACAGCCGCCATGACCGGCAGGCGGACCACCGGGCAGCGACGCCGGGCAGCCGCGCCAGGTTCGAGCCGTACGGCCGATTCGTTCAAGACCGCCGGGCCCTTCCCGGCCTACCGTCGTAGGCATGACCTGGGTGAACGACAGCATGCTCGAACGCGCCGGCCGGTACCTGTGGACCTCGGGACGCGTCCTGGAACAGCGGCGCTTCGCCTTCCACTTCGGCGCCGGCCCCGCCGCGGAGGGCCCCGCCGGGCTGCTCGCCGCCCTGGACGCCTACGCCACCGCCGACGGCGGCTACGCCTTCGGCCTCGAACCCGACGTCCGCGGCCCCGCCCCCCAGCCCATCGCGGTGCCCGCCGCCCTGCGGGTGCTGCAGGAGGCCGGCGCCCTGCACGGCGAACGGGCCCGGCGGATCTGCGACTGGCTGAGCGCCCACAGCAGCGCCGAGGGCGGCGTGCCCGCCGTCCTGCCCACCCTGCGCCCCTACCCGCACCCGTCGTTCCTGCCCGTCCCCGACGACCCCGCCGCCGACCTGCTGGCCACCGGACAGATCGCCGCCCCGCTGCTGCACGCCGGCATCGACCACCCCTGGGTGACGGCCGCCGCCGACTTCTGCCGCCGCGCCGTCGAACGGCTGGAGCAGACCCACCCGTACGAGGCCGGCGCCGCCGTCACCTTCCTCGCCGCCGCCCCGGACCGCGACTGGGCCCGCCGCCAGGCCCGCCGCCTGGGCGAGCTGGTCCGCGGGCAGCGCATCGTCCTGCTCGACCCCGACCACCCCGAACAGGCCCGCACCGCCCCCGGCTACGCCCCGGGCGAGCACCACCTGCCGCACGACTACGCGCCCACCCCGGACAGCCCGGCCCGGCCCTGGTTCACCGACGCCGAGCTGCATCGCGGCCTGGCACACCTGGCCGCCCAGCAGCAGGACGACGGCGGCTGGCCGATCCGCTGGGCCCGCTGGTCGCCCACCATCGAGACCCAGGCCCGCCCCGGCGTCACCCTCGCCGCCCTGCTCACCCTGCGCGCCTACGACCGCGCCGCCGGGTAGGGCCCGGGCCGAGCAGGGCCCCGGGGCCGGGAACGGTGAGCGATCGGGCGAGCGCTTCGGGAGGTCGGGCGGCTCGTGCACCGGGCGTGAGAGGATCGCGTCGTGACCACCCGCCTGCATGACATCGTCGGCGAGTACTCGTTGACGTTGGATGCCGGCGGCCTGGCTGTCGATGCCGCAGTAGCTGCCGCCGGGCACGAGCCGAACGGGTACTTCTGGGAAGGTCTCGTGCAGTTCGCCTGGCCTGACATTGCCGAGCGCCTGGAATTCGACAGCGAGGCCGGCATGTTCTGCGCGGTGGGTGGTCCGAGCGACCTCGCGCGGCTCAAGGCCGCCGTCGAATCCGTCATCGCCGACCCCGAAGCGGTGCGCGACCTCATCGCCCGTGCGGAGGTTTCGGGCTTCGAGTTCGACGACTGACGCCGTGACCCCGCCGGGTCGGGCGAGGTCACGGCGTCGGGCGGGTCCGTCGGGCGGGTCCGGCGGGCGTTACAGCGGGGCCAGGCGGGTCTTGAGCAGGCAGAACTCGTTGCCCTCCGGGTCCATCAGGACGTGCCAGTGCTCGTCCCCGGTCTGGCCGATGTCGGCCGGGCGGGCACCGAGCTTCAGCAGGCGCTCCAGCTCGGCGTCCTGATCGCGGTCGGTGGCGTTGACGTCGATGTGCAGCCGGGACTTGCCCGGCTCCGGCGCGTCCCGGCGGCTGAGGAAGAGCGTCGGCTGCGCACCGCCGAAGCCCTCGCGCGGCCCGATCTCCATCGAGCCGTCGTCCTCGCGGCCGAGCACGACGAAGTCCAGGACCTCGCACCAGAACCGCGCCAGCACCTCGGGTTCGCGGCAACCCAGCACGAGCTCACTGATCCGACACGCCATGTAGACAACCTGCTTTCGGTACGACATCGAGAACGGCTCGGCGACCGTACCGGACACGGCTGACCAGCGGCGACCCGATTTCCGGGCCCGCCCGCATTGACCTCAAGGAGGCTTGAAGTCCTACGGTCGATCGCATCCTGACGATCCATGACCGGACGCGTGGAAGGACCGCGGAACATGACGATCAAGACGTACGCACCGGAGGTCATCGCCACCCAGCCCATCGGGGCGTGGAGCGGCGAGGCCTACCGCCGGGTGGTCGGCGGCCTGCGCGAGCAGCTGGCCGTGGAGGGCCTCACCCAGCCGCACTGGTGGACGCTCAACCACGTCGCCGGCAGGCCCGGCGGCTGGCACCGGACCACCCTGATCGAACGGCTCACCCCCTACGACGACCAGGACACCGCCTTCGACGCCGTCCTCGACGACCTGATCGCCCGCGGCTGGCTGACCGAGGACGCCGACACCGCCCTCACCCTCACCGACGACGGCGAAGCCGCCCGCCTGCGCGCCCGCGAACGCAACCTGCGCATCCACGAACGCACCCACGAGGGCATCGCCCCCGAGGACTTCGTGACCACCATCAACGTGCTGCGCCGCATGGTGGCCAACCTGGGCGGCAACGGGAACCTCCCCGACTGAACCGCTCCCCGACGCTCCCCGACTCTCCCCGGCCGGCCGCTCTCCGGCGGAGATCGTTTGCTGACGGAGGGTCAAATGCTGGACGTGGCGGGCACCCTGAGGAGTGAGACCGTGCCCGACCGTCCAGGGGGAGACCACCATGGGGCTGATCCACGCATGGCGCATGCAGAAGCTCGTCGCGGACGCCAGGACCGCGTTCAACGAGGGCGACGCCACCTTCGTCGCCGTCCTGGACATCGACTTCCGCCACCCCGGCGCGACGATGAAGAAGATCCGCAAGGAGCTCGACGTGATGATCCGCAACGTGGAGGCGGTCGGCTGGCAGTGCGTCGGCGTCCAGCCGTTCCTCTCCTCCGTCGAGATCGGCTTCATCCGCAGGAACTGAGCCCCCCGCCCTGCTCAGCCCCGCCCCGCGTCGGTCGTCCGGCGCGGGGCGGTGCCGTGCGGCGGCGGAAGAGCGGCTGAATTGACCCATGAAAGTCGGCTTAAATTGCCACATGATCATGGGTCGATCAGGCCGTAGATTGATCACATGACGACGACGAAGAACACCAACGCCGCGACCGCCACCGCCGCCCCGATCCTGACCCGCTGCGCCCAGGCCGAGACCTGCGCCGACCCGAGCGCCACCATGACCCTGCTCGCCGAGACCGACCCGGGCCAGGGCGGCTTCACCGTCTACCGCTCCACCTTCTCCGCGGGCGCCGCCGGAGCCCCCTCGCACTTCCACACCCGGGCCTGGGAGCTGTTCTTCGTGATCAGCGGCTCCCTGGAGGTGCTGGTCGGCGAGGACGTCACCGTCCTCGGCGCGGGCGACTTCCTCGCCGTGCCCCCGAACACCCCGCACGCCTTCGCCGCCGCACAGGGCTCCGAGGCCGACGTGCTCTTCATGTTCACCCCCGGCATGGACCGCTTCGACTACCTGCGCCTGCTGGGCAGCGTCATGCGCGGCGAGACCCCGCCGGCGGCCATCGCCGCCTCCTCCGAGCGCTTCGACAACCACTACGTCGACAGCCCCGCCTGGCGCGCCGCCCTGGAGACCCGCGCCTGAGCGGCGGGCCCGGTGGCCGGCCTGCCTGGCCGACCTGCGCCGTCGGCCCGTCGAGCGGCGGCGGGCCGGGTGTGGAACGGTGGAAGACCGGGGGTCCCCGGTTGCGAGAGGAGTGGCCATGTCGTCGAAGCGCCGCCGCAAGAAGAAGGCCAGGGCCAGGCGCGGGGCCAACCACGGCCGTCGCCCCCAGTGCTGAGCCGCGACTGAGCGCGGCCGTCGGCGGGCTCCCCGCCGGCGGCCGCGATCGCGCTCGGAACCGCAGAAGTCCGCTCGGAGCCTCCCGCTCAGGGCCTCCAGCTCAGAGCCGCCCGCGCCCCGCGAAGCCGCCGCGCGGCACCACGTGGTACGTCGCGTGGTCGCGCCCGTCCGCGCCGAGGACCAGCTCCAGGATCACGCCCCGCCCGTCCGCGCGGGCCTCGCGCAGCAGCTGCGCCGGGTCGCCGTCCGGCGGGGTCCGGTCCAGGATGTGGCGCGGGTCGTCCACGACCGGGTACGGCCGCGCCGGGTCGTGGATGCCGACGCCGGGCCGCTCCCAGTGCAGCCGGGCCCCCGGGCTGAACAGCGCGGGGGAGTCCATCGCCCAGCCCTCCGCGGTCCTGCCGCCGTCGCGGTACCAGCGCAGCGCGTGCTCGACCGTCCCGCCCGCGCTCGTCCGCTGCCCGGCGGGGGACCACGCGGCCACGTTCGCCGCCCCGATCCTGGGCAGGGCGGCGGTGATGTCCTCCCGGATCACGAAGTAGGCGCGGGCGTACATCCGGCAGACCATCAGCGCGCGGCCGTCGGACGTGGTGCGGAACAGGCCGAAGGCGGACGGGGCGAGGGAGTAGTCCGAGACCAGGGTCAGCACGTGCTCGACCCCCTCCACCGCGCCCAGCGCGTCCACCACCCCCCGGATCCGCTCCCGTTCCGCGGCCCGGGCCGCCCGCGCCCGCGGCGAGGAGGCGAGGGCGCGCATCCGCCGCTCGGTGGGCCAGTGCCCGCGCGCGCCCTGCAGGGCGTCGAACAGCTTGATCAGCGGATAGAGGAGGAGCTGCAGGAAGCCTTCCACCGGCCGGGTGTCCTCTCGGGTCGCACGCAGTTTGCCCCCACACCCTGTCCGGTCGCAGCCGTGGCCCGCAATCCGCCCCGGTACTCAACTCCCCGCCGGGCCGGGCCCCCGACGCGAGCGGGCCGCCCGGAAGAAGGCGTTCGCGGCGGGCAGGAACATCAGCACGACGGCGGAGAGCACCGAACCCACGTGCAGGGCCCGGCTGGCACCGAAGACGAGGTCCAGCGGCCCGGCCTGCGCCAGCTCCCAGCTCAGGGAACGCCCCTGGGCCAGGGCCTGGATCGGCTGGAGCACCATCGACGCCGTACCCAGGACACCCAGGCCCAGCGCGAGCGCGACCCGGGCCCAGTTACGGCCCCGGCA
The DNA here is from genome assembly GCF_044767225.1 of Kitasatospora sp. NPDC101447. Lineage (NCBI taxonomy): Bacteria > Bacillati > Actinomycetota > Actinomycetes > Kitasatosporales > Streptomycetaceae > Kitasatospora > Kitasatospora sp. NPDC101447. The sequence goes on along the minus strand of NZ_JBIWNL010000015.1, from coordinate 151,635 downwards.
CATCTGCCGGGCAGCCAGCAGCGCGGCGGTGAACACCGGCAGACGGATCGCGAGGCCCGCCGCGATGCCGCCCCCGGAGCCGGAGGAGTCGGCGAGCATCCTGCCGACCGCCAGGACCGTCTCGAACGCGCCGGCGGCAACGGCCGTCACCCACAAGGCGAATGCGGTACGCACCGGAGCCGGCGGTAAGGCGGCGCCGAGCGGCGCGGCCTGGGTACGGGGGCGGGCGGGGTCCAGACGTGCGGAGGGGGAGTGGGGCATCGCGGGGCCTCGGTTCGGTGACGTGGGGTCAGGGACGGTCCGTTCGGACGCCCTTGATCCTCCTCGCACGACACCGCCGGGCCCCTCCGGCAGCCCGGCGGATTCCCCGGGGGGTTGTCCCTACCCTGCCTCTGCTGCGGCGCTGTTGTGGTTCCGGGTCACCCCTCGACCGGGAACTCGCCCTCCCGGACGGTGGCGATGAAGGAACCCCACGCGGCCACCGGGAAGGCGAGGACGGGGCCGTTGGGGTCCTTGGAGTCGCGGACGGGGACGAAGTCGGGGATGCCGGGGGCCACTTCGATGCAGTTGCCGCCGTTTCCGCCACTGTGGCTGCTCTTGCGCCAGATCGGCATGCTGGCTCCTCGGGGCGGTTAGGCTGGAAGGTCGCCCGTGCGGACGGCTGTGATGAAGGCTTCCCAGGCCGCAGTAGGGAAAACGAGGACGGGGCCGTCGGGGTCCTTGGAGTCACGCACGGGGATCGCGCCGGGCAGGAATCCGGGGGCCACCTCGATGCACTCGCCCCCGTTGTCCCCGCTGTAGCTGCTCTTGCGCCAGGTCGGCATGCCGGCTCCTCGGTGGGTCCTACGCGGGAAGGTCGCCCGTGCGGACGGCCGTGAGGAAGGCTTCCCAGGCTGCGGCCGTGAAAACGAGGGCCGGGCCGTCGGGGTCCTTGGAGTCGCGCACAGGAACGAGGTTGGGGAATCCGGGGGCCACTTCGATGCAGTCGCCGCCGTCTGGGCCGCTGTGGCTGCTCTTGTGCCAGGTCGGCATGGCTGGCTCCCCGGGGCTGTTAGGCCGGAAGGTCGCCCGTGCGGACGGCTGTGATGAAGGCTTCCCAAGCCGTGGCCGTGAAAACGAGGGCCGGGCCGTTGGGGTCCTTGGAGTCACGGACGGGGACGAGGTTGGGGAATCCGGGGGCTACCTCGATGCAGTCGCCGCCGTTGCCGCCGCTGTAGCTGCTCTTGCGCCAGGCAGTCGCGTTGAACTCGGTCCTCGTCATCTCTGAAACCCTCCAGCGCATCGGCGATCAGCGCGCGCGAGTCGGCTACCGGCAGTGCCTCCCCGAGAAGCAGATCATAGCTGCGACGATGACCTGCCACGATCACCGGATCATCGCTGGAATGCCCTCGGTCGAGACTCTCGGAGTAGACGCTGGTCCGCCCGTCCGGCATCTCCAGCAGCACCATGGACTTGTCGACGATGACTGGACGACGTGTGAACGGGACGACCTGGATGACGACGTTCGGAAGCTTCGAGATAGACAGCAGATGTTGCATCTGGCGCATCATCACCCCAGGGCCGCCGAAGACGGTCCTGATGGCGCTCTCGTCCAGAATCACCAGGAGTAGCGGTCCCTCCGGCTCCAGGAACCGCTTCTGCCTCGCCAGCCGAGCTACTGTCCGCTCCCGGATTACGTCACGTTTCCCGGCCGCATCACTGATGGCGAATACTGCTTCCGCGTATTCGCGACACTGTAGAAGCCCGTGCACCACAGCCAGCTGAAAGATCCTGGCAGCGGCAGCTTCGGACTCCATGTCGACGTGGCTCTGGAACCAATCCGGATGTTCGGCCTGTGCGTTCCAGTCGACCCGACCCCAGAGCCGGATCAGCGCCCCACCCGCGCCGAGCAGCTCATCAGCCTTCGCCACCAGCTCCGGTGGCATGCGTCGCTGGCCGCTCTCATAGCGGGTGATGATCGTTCGGCTGCAGTGCAGCAGCTTGCCCATCTCTTCCTGCGTGACCTCGGCCTGCTCCCGGTAGAACCGCAGCTCCTCGCCGAACAGTTGAGCCGAACTGGCTGTCAATTCCCGCTTGATTCGCCGGTGTGCCACAGCAGCCCCCTGACGTACCAACATGTGCCTGGTACCTGATTTCGGCCATCACCGTACCTCCGGGCGCCGATCATTGATACCGGAACGCGATCTTTTGCTTGCACAGCGTGACACCGCGCTCCTTTCGCACGCCCCCCTTCCGCCCCCCGAGGTACTTCGCCATGCCCGTGTCCCACCGCCCCCGCACGTTCGCCGCCCGGCTGGACTCCCGTACGGACTCCACCCCGTTCGCCCGCCACTTCCTGCGCGCCTACCTCGCCGCGCTGCCCCTCGGCGACTGCTACGCCGACACCGCCGAACTGCTGCTCGGCGAGCTGTTCGCCAACGCCGTCCGGCACTCCGACGCGCCCGCCGACCGGCTGGTCGAGGTCCGCTTCTCCCTGGTCGGGGACCGGCTGCGCATCGAGGTCCACGACGCCGGCTCGGGCCGCCCCTCCCTGCGCGCCGCCTCGCCGGACGACGAGTGCGGGCGGGGCCTGTTCCTCGTCAACGAGCTGGCCGAGCGCTGGGGTTGCTGTCCGCGCTCCGGCGGGATCGGCAAGTTCGTCTGGGTGCTGGTCGCGCCCGATCCCGATCCCGATGCCGCCCCCGCCCTCGCGCCCGCCGCCGTCGCGGTCTGAATCGGAGGCACCCCCATGCGACTCGCCCTCACCGCCCGGCACCTCCTCACCGCCGGCCGTACCCCCGCCGAGGCCTACGCGGCCCTCGCCCGCCGCACCGGCGAACCCGAGCGCTGCGCCCGCGCGGTCTGTGCCGCGCTCGACATCCCGGCCGTCGAAACGGCCCGCCGGCTCGACGAGTGCCGCGACGCCCTGTTCGCCCCGCCCCACCCCCGCCCGAACGCCGAGGCCGACACGGGTGAACTCCTCGAAGCCCTGGGCGTGTTCGACGTGCCCGTCGTCCTCGACTCCCGGGACCGGGCCGTCATCGACCTCTTCCTCGCCGCAATCGACGCCATGGGCGGCATCCGCAGCGGCCACCGGCACGGCCTGGCCCGCTGGTTCACCACCGGCAACCTGACCGCCGCCGCCTACCTCTCCCTGGCTGCTGCTCACCCGCTGCCCCGCACCGGCGACCCGGCCCGCTACTGGACCGTCCTGGTCTCCGCCGGCGAACTCCTCACCGCCGTTCCCCGCCCGGACACCCGCCTCAAGCTCGCCCTCGCCCACTGCCGCACCCGCGCGGCCCACACCACCCGCCCATGAGCCGAACCGGCCGTACGGGATTCCCAACGCGCCCCAGGTGGTAGGCACTTCCACGATCATCCGGATCGGAACGGGGGACGTGGCGTGCGGTGGGTCGAGTCGCTGGTGCTGGTGTCGGTCCCGCCGTTCGTGGCGGGGGTGCTCTACCGGCCCGTCATGGGGGTGTTGGACATCCTCGACCTGTGGAAGGGGTGGTGGATCCCGCCGCAGATCGCCGGCCGCATGCCGCGGGCCGTCATTCCGAGCGCGGCCGACATCGACGGCTACGGACGCGACCTGCACGCGTCGGTGGGCACGGCCCCGGTGACGCTGCAGGAGCACTGGCGCCGGGGGATCCGGCGGTCCTGGGGCATCGAGGCCTGGCTCCTGGTCTTCGCCCTCCTTCCCGCAGCGCTGGCCGCGACATTCGCGCTGACCGGACTCTTCCTCACCGTCCACCCGAGCAGTTCGGAGGATGCGGAGTTCCTCCGGAAGAACACGCTGCTGACCTTCTCCCTCTGTGCCGGCGTGGGCAGCGCGGCCGTGCTGTGGGTCTACCGTTCGATGTTCCTCTACCGGCGGCGGGTCGGCGAGAGCCTTCCGCTCACCTCGGCCGTCGACCTCGCGCGGCTCCTCAGGAAGTGCCAGGAGGCCGCCGACGGGACGATCCAGCTGCTGGAACTCGACCGGCACGTCACCCGCCACACCAACCGCCTGGCCTGGTTCGCCGAGTACGGCGTCGACCGCGAGCAGCGGCGCAAGGCCCTGCGCCCGCACATCGCCGGTGTGCAGCAGGCCCTGGAGCGGGAGATGTCGAACGCCCTGCGGGACGGGCCGGAGGCGGTGCCCCGACTGGCCCGGCTGGTCGCCACCCTGCTCGACCGCTCGGTGCAGGGCCGGTGGATGGGTCTGTTGGACGAGGCGGACCTGCCCGAGACGCCGGCCGACCTGGTCACCGCCCGGGAGAGCCGGCACGACCGCGCGGTCGTCCTGGCGGGCAGCGTCGCGGCGGTGCTCATCGTCGGCGCGGCGACGGCGGCCGACCTGCCCGCCTCGGTGGTCGCGCCGGCCGCGCTGACCGCCCTCATCGGCCCCGCCGTGATGTGGGGCAGCGAGAAGCTCGGCACCCCGCGCGAACACCACGGCGCCCTACGGGCCGCGCTCGCCCCGGCCGCGGACCCGGCCGGGAGCACCGGCGAGCCGCCCGCTCCGGATCCCGCCCCCGCCCCCTGACGGCCCGTTGCACGGGAAGTCGGCGGGGTCGACTTCCCCTGCAGCGGCCGCCGGGAATGCAGAGAGACCGCCTCGGGCCACCAGGGGCCGGGCGGTCTCTGCTGTCCGGGCGGGCCCATGCGCCAACACGGCCCGTTGCCGATGTTCCCGAGATGTTGGAGTGAACAGCGCCCCCCGGGTTCCGGACCCGCAGGTCCGGGTGACGCCGCTGCAAATCGTCACATCCGGCCAGGACGGCTTACAAGTGGACGCTGCACGAACGCACATCAATATCCGGTTTCAAATCGCTGAACTGCCACTTTCTGGTAGGGCGTTGCCGAGATTGCGGGCGGGGGCCGGGACCCCGGCGCATCAATCCGTGCGATGTTCACCGAACCGATTGGGAATCACCCGTACGCCTGACAGAGTGTTACGCCACCGGGCACCCCGAGCGACGCCAACCGCGCGAAGTGCCCGTCCGTTGGAGTGGACAGTGATATAGGAGGATCCTCGATGACGAGGAAACGGAACCGGCGTGCCCGCATCCACTGCGCGGCCGGCACCCCGAAACCCGCGCGCCGCCCCCGCCTGCCCCGGCCGTCCGCACTCGGCGAGCCGGCCGCGGTCGTCGTCGTGGTCGTGGTGACGGTCGTCCTGGCAGCCGCGCTGGTGGCGACCGGCATGTCCGCCGGAGCGGCGCTCGAACTGGCCACCGGAGGCTGGCTGCTGGCCGCCGGACGGCGACGGGAGCGGGCCTAGCGGAAAGCGCCCGCCTGCGATGGGACGCCCAGAGAAACCGATCGAGGCGACCGAACCGGCCCTGGGCCGGCTCGCCGCCTGGCTCCGCGAACAGCGCGAACGAGCCGACCTGACGTACCGTCAACTCGCCGATCGGACCAACTACCACGCCACCACCCTGCAGCGGGCCGCCGGCGGGCACTCCGTGCCGAGCTGGAAGGTCGTCGAAGCCGTCACCCGCGAATGCGGCGGCGACCTCAAGACCGCCCGGCGCAAGTGGGCCCAGGCCAACTACTGGGCCCACGTGCCCCGCCCCTCGGGGAGCCGGCGGCTGCGGGCACCGCGGCGGGTCGACCCCGAGCAGGTCGACTCCTTCGCCGACCTGCGCCAGGCCATGCACGAGATGCGGCGCAAGGCCGACTGGCCCTCCCTACGGGAACTGGACCGCCGGGCCCGCGGCAGGGGCAGACGCCTGCCCGCCAGCACGCTCGCCCTGGTCCTCAAGGGCGAGGCCCCGCTGCACAAACCCGTGTTCCTCGCCTACATGGAGGCCTGCGAGGTCAGGGAGGTCCGCCGCGTGCTGTGGGCGGCGGCCTGGGAGCGGACCAACAACGCCCGCACGCCCGTTCCGGTCAACTCCCGCATGCACCACAGCGAGTTCGCCCGGGCCATGCAGTCCTCCAGCGGCGGCACCTCGACGGAGATCCTGTTCCGGCTGTGGGTGACGCTGCGCAACAGCCTCGCCGCCGAACGGCCCGACGACCCCGGCCCCCGCGCCGCGGCGGGCCGCGAAGGCACCGACGACAGCCCGCCGGTGCCCGTGTGACCGGGCCCGGGGGGGGGGCCCCCCCCCCCCCCGCCCCGGGCGCCCCCGCCCCCCCCCCCCCCCCCCGCCCCCCCCCCCCCCCCCCCCCCCCCCCGGGCCCGCACCCAACCGCGCTCCGTGCGCGGGCCGTCCGCCGACCCGCACCCGCCCGCGCCGACCTCGGGATACCTCGGGACACCACCATGCCGACACCACCCCGCACAGCGGCCGCCCGCGGACCGACCCTGGGCCTGTGGGCGCTGCACGACCTCCACCTGCGCCACTACCTCGACTACACCGCCCTGATCCTGCCGGCCGCCGACGCACAACTGGTCGTGCGCGACGCCTTCGAGGAACTCGGCGGGCACTGGCTCGACGCCCTGGCCACCGCCAGCCCGGCCGCGTGCGCCTGGCAGGCGGTGCGCCGCCGGGTCCGCACCCTGGCCGGGCCACGACCCTTCGGGCCGGTCGCCCACCTCACCGCCGCGCAGCAGGACGTCCTGCTGCTGCACCTGGTCCTCGACCTGACCGCCGTACAGGTCGCCGCCCTCACCGGCACCGAACCCGCCGCCGTCCACGTCCAGCTCCGCGCCCTCGCCGCCCGGGCGACGGCGTGACCGGGGCCGGGTGCGCACGGGGGCGGTCGGCCGCGGGACCGTGCCGATCGGCTCGCCGCCCCGGTGGGGCACGTGGCGGCCTGCGGCGCGCCCGCGCTCGCGCCCGCGCCCGACGTCCGGCCCCGGAAACGCGGACGGGGCCCGGCACCCCGATGGGTGCCGGACCCCGTCCGACGATGGAGCGCCAGGCCCGGATCGCACGGACTCTCCCTACTGAAAGTAGGGCGTGCTCTGGTAGCACCGCTGACGCCTGGCGAGAGGTCATTCCCCCTCGCAACAGGAAGAACACTAGCAGCTCACGACAGGTGTACGAGCCGCGGGGCCGTGGCCGCAGGCCCGGCCGCCGAAGGGGCCGGAAGGCCGGAGCGCGCCCGGGTGAGCCGGGCGGCGGCCCCGGGCCGTAGACGTGGACGGGCGCCACCCGCCGGAGGAGGCGCCCGACCCGGCGTCAGGAGGCGGGCATGCTCAGGTACCACGGCGCGTGGCGGATCACCGTCATCGGGCGCAACGCCGACTTCGACCAGCGGGCGGTCGTACGCGGCCCGCACGGCTCCCGGGTGCTGGCCGGGCGCGTCGGCGCGGCACTGCAGGTCGACGGGGAGAGCTGGACGCTGTCCCTGGAACACCACTCGTGGGAGCGCGGCTGGCGGCCGAACCTGCGCACCACCCCCGGGCCGGTCACCGAACGCGACGGCGTCCGCAGCCAGCTGCTCATCAGCAACGACTGCCACTGGCCGGGCAAGCCGCTGGACTACGTCAACTTCGTGCTGCGCCTGGACCAGCCGCTCGGCCCGGCAGCCGGGTCGGCAGCCGGTTCGGCGTCCGGGTCGGTGCCCGGCCCCGTGCCCGGTCTGGGGCCCGGGCGCGTCTCCTCCCCGTGGCACCCCGTGCGGTGGGCGATCTGACGGCCGACCGGGCGTGGCCGCCGACGGATAACGACCCGACGTGATCGCCGGCGGATGATCGGGCACGACTAAAGTCCCAGGTGAGAACCCGTCGCGCCCGAGGAGACCACGCCATGCCGACCGACCCCACCGCCGGAGCCCCCGCCCGCCCGCAGGCCGCCCGTCCGCAGCCCGCGCGCCTGGGACTGGGCACCGCCGCCGTCGGCCGGCCCGGCTACATCACCCTCGGGCGCGACACGGACCTGCCCGCCGACCGCACCGTCGAGGCACTGCGCGAGCGCACCCACGCCCTGCTCGACGCCGCGTACGCCGCCGGGGTGCGCTACCTCGACACCGCCCGCTCCTACGGCCGCGCCGAGGAGTTCCTCGCCCAGTGGCTGGACGAACACCCCGAGGCGGCGGCCGAGGTGACGGTCGGCAGCAAGTGGGGCTACACCTACACGGCCGGCTGGCAGGCCAGCGGGGTGGCCGCGCACGAGGTCAAGGAGCACTCGACGGCGGTCTTCGACCGCCAGGTCCGCGAGACCCGCGCCCTGCTCGGCGACCGCCTCGACGTCTACCTCGTCCACTCCGTCGTCCCCGGCAGCCCCGCCCTCACCGACCCCGCCCTGCACGAACGGCTGGCCGCGCTCGCCGCCGACGGCGTGCGGGTGGGCCTGTCCACCAGCGGCCCCGCCCAGGGCGACACCATCCGCGAAGCCCTCGCCGTCACCGTGGACGGCCGCCCGCTGTTCACCGCCGTCCAGGCCACCTGGAACCTGCTGGAGACCTCCGCCGCCCCCGCCCTCGCCGAGGCCCACGCGGCCGGCTGGTTCGTCGTGGTCAAGGAAGGCATGGCCAACGGCCGCCTGGCCGGCCGCAACGCCACCGGCCCCGACACCGCCGCCCTGCGCACCCTCGCCGACCGCACCGCCACCGCCCCCGACGCCCTCGCCCTGGCCGCGGCCGCCGCCCAGCCCTGGGCCGACGTCGTCCTGTCCGGCGCCGCCACCCTCGACCAGCTCGCCTCCAACCTCACCGCCGCCGACGCCCGGCTGACCCCGCAGGACCTCGCGGCCCTCGACGGCATGGCCGAGCCGGCCGAGGCGTACTGGCGCACCCGCTCCGAACTGCCCTGGGCCTGATCAGCGGCCGGCGACGGCAACTGCCCGTAACGGCAGGGCGTTTCGGCCGACCGGCCTTCCCCCCTCCCCGGGCCGGGGGGCCGGTCGGCCGTGCGGGGGTCAGGCCTGCGGCGCGGTCGCCCGCCCGCACCCGCCCGGATTGTCGGTGCCCGCTCCTACGGTGGGCGCCATGACGCAGCACCCGGACCTCGCCGCCGCCCTCGCCGACCTGACCGTCCCCCTGCCGCCCGGCCGCCTCGTCGGCGCCGACGACGGCCGGGAGCCGCTGCTGTGGATCAGCGACGCCCCCGCGCCCGCCGGGCTGTGGGCGCAGCTGCACCGCGCGCACCCGCAGAGCGGGCTGTGGCCGCTGCTGCTCAGCCCGCTGGACCGCGGCGACGCCGACTACCGGCCCTGGCTGTCCGGCGAGCTGTACCCCACCGACGCCGCGATACCCGGGCTGTACGACCCGGCCGCGCTGCTGCGCAGCTGGTGGGAGACCGGCGAGGCGGGCGGCTACGAGGAGGACGGGGAACTGGCCGAGGCCCTGGCCCCCTACGGGTTCACCTGGCCCGGCACCGCGCCCGCGGCCGACGTGCCCGAGGGGGCGGCGGGCGGCGAAGCTCAAGAGCTTGCCGACGTGCTGCAGTCCGTCAAGGACGTCCGCCTGGGCCTGGTGCGGGCCGGCGGCGGCGCCGAGGCGCTGGCCGTGTGCGGCTGGGGCGGGCCGGTGAACCACGTGGACGACATCGCCCAGGTCGCCGCCGTACTCGCCGACTGGGAGCGCCGCTTCGGCGCCCGGGTCGTCGAAGTCGGCTTCGACACCCTGGAGCTGAGCGTCCCCGTGCCGCCCGCCACGCTCGCCGAGGCGCTCCCGCTGGCCGCCGAGCACACCTCGCTCTGCCCCGACCTGGTCTTCCAGGGCTCCGGCAGCCTCACCGAGTACGCCGAGCAGCTGGTGGGTGCCCACCAGTGGTCCTTCTGGTGGGACTGACCCGGCCCGCGCGGGCCGGGTCCGGTGGGCGCCGCTCCGGTGGGCGCCGCGGGCTTCAGTACTCGGCGCTGGGGGCCGCCGCGGTCGGCCCGAGGTCCGGGTGGTCGCGCAACTCCAGGGCCTCGCCGTGGTGTTCGAGCTCCAGCACGACCAGCTCGTTGCCGCCCGCCCGCCACAGCGGCGCCGGGGCGTAGAGGGTGCGCTGGGGGCCGGCGGCGCTGTAGCGGCCGAGCAGGAAGCCGTTGAGCCACAGCAGTCCGCGGCCCCAGCCGGGCAGGGCGACGAACGCGTCGGCGGGGGAGGGCAGTTCGGCGGTGAAGCGGTGGAACACCGGCTCGCCGTCCCGGGCCGGGGTGTCGGGCGTGCCCGGGGCGAAGCGCAGCGCGGACAGGTCCGTCAGTGGCAGCGGCCGGATCTGCCAGCCGAACAGTCGCTGGCCGCCGTGCGAGACGCCGCGCGTGATGCCCTTGCGGTCGTCCATGTTCGGGCCGTAGTTCACCCGGCCCAGCGCCTCGACCAGGATGTCCAGGGTGACCCCGTCCTCCCCGGTGGCCAGTTCCAGCGTCGTGCCGGGGGAGTTGCGGTCGAGGGTGCCCAGCGGGCGCCCGTCCGCGAAGACCTGCGCCCGGTCGGCCAACCCGTCGATGCGCAGCGGCAGTTCGGGGCGCGGGCCGGGCACCCGGGTGCGGTAGTGGATCAGGCCCAGGGACTGCCCGAGCAGCTCCATGGGCAGCGGCGCGGCCCGCTCCACCGGCTGGGACAGCGCGTCCAGCTCCGCCAGCAGCGCGGCCTGCCCCCATGACCGCTCCAGGCGCTGCGGCGCCACCCGGGGTGCGGGGGAGGGCAGTTCGCCCTCCGGCAGCCGGACGTAGCGGCCGATGACCTCGCGCAGGGCGTGGAACTTCTCGGTCAGCTCGCCGGCCTCGCCGATCGGCGCGTCGTAGTCGTAGCTGGTGACGGTCGGCTCGTAGCCGGCGTCCAGCGGGTGTGCGCCGGCGTGGTTGGCGCCGGACCACAGGCCGAAGTTGGTGCCGCCGTGCGCCATGTAGAGGCTGACGGAGGCGCCGGTGGCCAGCAGTTCGTCCAGCGAGGCCGCGGTCTCCTCGGCGTCGCGCACGTGGTGGGGCAGGCCCCACTGGTCGAACCAGCCGATCCAGAACTCCATGGCGGTCAGCGGCCCTTCGGGCTGGTGGCGGCGCAGCACCGCCAGGCGCTCGGGGGCGCGCGAGCCGAAGGTCACGGTGGCCAGGTGCCCGGGCAGGGCGCCGCCCTGCTGCATGGTGTCGTGGGCGCCGTCGGTGGTGAACAGCAGGCAGTCCACGCCGCGCCGCACCAACCCGTCGCGCAGGTGCCGCAGGTACGCGGTGTCGTCGCCGTAGCTGCCGTACTCGTTCTCCACCTGCACCGCCACCACCGGCCCGCCCCGGCTCGACAGCAGCGGCAGCACCTCGGGCACCAGCGCGTCGAACCAGCCGTCCACCTCGGCCAGGTACGCCGGGTCCGCGCAGCGCAGCCGCAGCCCGTCCACCGCCAGCAGCCGGGCCGGCAGTCCGCCGAACTCCCACTCCGCGCAGATGTACGGGCCGGGGCGCAGGATCACGTCCAGCCCCATGTCCCCGGCCAGCCGCACGAACCGCGTCACGTCCCGCCAGCCGGTGAAGTCCACGCGGCCGCCGGGCAGTTCGTGGAAGTTCCACGGCACGTAGGTGTCCACGGTGTTCACCCCCAGGGCCCGCACCCGCCGCAGCCGGTCCTCCCACAGGTCGGGGTGGATGCGGAAGTAGTGCACCGCCCCGGCCACCACCCGGTGCGCCACCCCGTCCCGCACGAACCCGTCCGCGTCGTACCCGAGCATGCGCACACCCCGTTTCCCAGAAGGAGACCCCGGCCCACCCGAGCCTAGCGAGGAACCCGCCTCCCCGGCCGACCATCCCCCGGCACGTCCGGCACGTCCGGCAGGGTGGGGCTCGGCGGGTGATCGAGTCGCAGCGGTGGGGTTCAGCGGGGTGTGGGGGGCGGGATGGTCGGGCCGAGGGGGATGGCCGGGCCGAGCGGGTGGCAGCCGTCCCAGGAGGCGGCCTGTCCGGGCGGGCAGGAGGTGGGCACGGGCGGCAGGGTGAGCACCGGTCTGGGCGGGATGGTCGAGCCGAACGGGGGTTTGGCGGCGGGGGCCGCCGGCTGCTTCCGGGTGGGCGATGGCGGGGCCGGGGCCTCGGGCGCCGGGGCGGCCGTGGTTCGGGGCCGGGCCGGCTGGGTGGCCGGGGCCTCGGGTGGGGCGGTGGCTTCGGCCACGGCCCCGGGGCCGTCCGTCGTCGGCGCGGCCGCGGGCGTCTCGGTGGGTGCCGGTGCCGCTGCCGGTGCCGCTGCCGGTGCCTCGGCCGACGGGGAAGCGGAGGGGGAAGCGGAGGGGGAGGGGACCGAGGTGGCCGCGGAGCCGGGAGCCGCCGGGGCCGGCGACCCGGTCAGCAGGAGCGTCCCGCCGATCCCGGCCGCGCCCAGTACGCACACCCCGGCCGCCAGGGCGAGGGTCCGCCGACGCCGGGTCGTCCTGTCGTTCTCGGCCCTGCCCTCGGGGCCGCCGTCGGCTGTCCTCTGCACTCTTCCTCATCCGTCCGCATGGTCACGCCTGTGAGCTGCGCGGATGCTACACGAGGCGTCAGGACCGGCAGGTACGTCACCCCCTACCGATACGTGACTGATTCGGCCCCCGCCCGCCGCGGCCTACTGTCGGGGACGTCAGACGCAGACGCGGCCCGGTGCCGCGACGAACCCCTCAGGAGCACACCATGACCGCCTACGCGATCGCCCAGGTCCACTCGGTCGAGTTCGGCCCCGACATCGTCGAGTACCTGGAGCGCATCGACGCCACCCTCGACCCGTTCGACGGCCGCTTCATCGTCCACGGCGGCACGTACGAGACGGTGGAGGGGCGTTGGGGGACGGGCGGGACGATCGTCATCGAGTTCCCCGACTTCGAGCGGGCCCGTGCCTGGTGGGACTCGCCCGCCTACCGGGCGATCCTGCCGCTGCGCACCCGGCACATGGCCGCCGACATCATCCTCGTCGAGGGCGTGCCGGCCGGCTACCGCGGGGCGGAGGCGCTCAAGCACTGACCTGCCGTCAGGATCCCAGCCGTTCGCGCCACCACGCGACCGTGGCCTCGACCTGCTCCTCCAGCGGCGTCGCCCGGACGGTGAAGTGCGCCTCGTAGTCGGCGGAGTCCACGACGAAAGGGCGGTCGAACTGGTAGCGGGTCTCGCGCAGTTCGCGCAGCAGGGGGGAGAACAGGCCGGCCGCGCCCAGCAGGACGGGGGACAGTCGGCGCACCGCGACGGGGGCGGTGCCGGCCTCGCCGGCCAGGTGTCCGACCATCGCGCGGATCGACGCGGCGGGGGCGGTGGGCACGTGCCAGGCCCGGCCCCAGGCCCGTTCCTCGCCCGCGACCTCGGCCAGCGTCCGTGCCACGTCCGGCAGGTAGGTCCAGCTGTGCGGGGCGTCCGGGTCGCCGAGGACGGCGACGGGGCGGCCCTTGAGCAGGCCCGGCATCGCGCGCGCCGCCAGGTGGCCGCCGTCGGTGACGCCGGGGCCGAAGAAGTCGGAGGCGCGGACCTCCACCGCCCGGATCCGCCCGGCCTCGTGCAGCGCCCGTGCCTGCTCCCAGGCGGCCGCCCGCACCCGGCCCTTGGGGCCGGTCGCGGCGAGCGGCAGGTCCTCGGTCAGGGGGCGGGTGGGGTCGGGCTGCGGCCCGTAGCCGTACAGGTTGCCGAGCATGACGAGGACCGCGCCGCTGTCCTCGGCCGCCGCGCACAGCGAGGCGGACAGGGCGGGCCAGCGCGCGGCCCACTGCGGCAGCGGCGGCGCGGCGCAGCCGTGGATGGCCACGGCGCCGTGCGCGGCCCGGGCGAGCGCGGCGGGGTCGCTCGCGTCGAGGGCGAGGTGCCGGACGCCCCCGTCGCCCGTGCTGCCGGGGGCGGCCTGGGCGGGGCGTCCGGAGCGGGTGACGACCCGGACCTCGTGGCCCTGTTCGGCCAGCAGGCGGGCGGTGGCGGCCCCGGCGGGCCCGTGTCCGACGACGAGATGGAAGCTCACCGGCCCCACCCTATCCGTGCCCCCGGCGGCAGGAGACGGCGCGTCAGGTGTCCGGGGTCGTCCCTCCGTCCCGCCTCAGTCGCCGCTGTCGCCGCTGTTCTTGTTCTTCCGGCCCCAGCTGCGCAGGAGGACGGGCAGCACCTCGCCGGCGCGGACCGTGATGGTCGCGACCACGCGCGTCCACGCCGGTCCGCCCCGGTCGGCCCACACCACGCACCCGCACCCGGCGACGACCAGCACCAGGATCCCGATCAGCACCGCACCGACCATCTCGGCCACCTGCCCTTCACTCCGTACGACCGTCGTACCCCTCCGATACGTCCCACGTGCGGATCCTTCCACCCGGTTCGGTCGCGAACCCCGAGGCTGTGCCAGGATGCCGTAGCCGATCCCCCCGATCGCCCCACGCGTCCACCGCACCCGAGGAGTCACCCGTGGCCACCGCCCGCTTCGCCACCCTGCACACGACGGCGGGCCCGATCCGCCTGGAGCTGTTCCCGTTCCACGCGCCGAAGACGGTCCGCAACTTCGCCGAGCTGGCCGAGGGCACCCGCGAGTACACCGACCCGCGCACCGGCGAGCCGGGCAGCGGCCCGTACTACGACGGCACGCTCTTCCACCGGGTGATCGCGGGCTTCATGATCCAGGGCGGCGACCCGACCGGCACGGGCACCGGCGGCCCGGGCTACGCCTTCGCCGACGAGTTCCACCCGGAGCTGTTCTTCACCAAGCCGTACCTGCTGGCCATGGCCAACTCCGGCCCGGGCACCAACGGTTCGCAGTTCTTCGTCACGGTGGGCACCCCCACCCACCTCAACCGCAAGCACACCATCTTCGGCCAGGTCGCCGACGCGGCGTCCAAGGCCGTGGTGGACGCGATCGCCGCCGCCCCCACCGAGGGCGAGCGCCCGGTGCAGGACGTGGTGGTCGAGTCCGTCGAGATCACCTGGTCCTGAGCCCGAGGACCCGAGGACCCGAGGACCCGAGAAGCCGAGGACCCCGATGAGCGTCGCACCGCAGAGCTTCCCGTCGCACCCGATCCGCGGGGTGCAGGCCCGCTACGTCCGCCAGACCGGCTGCCCCTGCGACGTGGCCGTCGTCACCGTGGACTTCGAGCCGTGGGAGGAGGGCGTGCGCCTGGAGGTGGCGCCGGACGCCACGGTGCGCGGCGACTCCGACCCGCACTACCTGGCGCTGTTCCACGCGGCGCTGGCCGAGGGGGTGCGCGAGGAACTGGCCGAGCGGGCGCCGGGACGGACCGTGGCGCTGGCGGTGGTGGTGCACTTCACCGTCGTGCACGAGATCGACTCGCGCGAGCACTCCTTCCGGGTGGCCGGACGCCTGGCC
Source organism: Kitasatospora sp. NPDC101447 (assembly GCF_044767225.1). NCBI lineage: Bacteria > Bacillati > Actinomycetota > Actinomycetes > Kitasatosporales > Streptomycetaceae > Kitasatospora > Kitasatospora sp. NPDC101447. The sequence continues at coordinate 136,548 of NZ_JBIWNL010000015.1, read as the reverse complement.
GCGCGTGAGGCCCTGGCCCGGGAGGGCGGCGGTCCCGGGGAGGACGCGGACGGCCGCCGCCCGTAGTGCGGGCGGCGGCCGACGGAGGACGGGTGCGGGTCAGCTGCAGCTGGTGAACGTCGGGCTGGTGTTGGCGACGTAGAGGGTCGGCCCGGCGTTGGGGTCGGAGGTCACCGGGATGGTGATGGTGTCGTCGGCGGTCCACGGGATGCCGTGGGCGTCGAAGGTCCAGGAGCCGGTCACCTTGCGGGCGACCTCGGCGAGCGTCACCCAGCCGTACTGCTGGGTCGGGACGGTGACGTTGACGGCGTTGTTGACGCTGCGCGAGCCGTTCCAGACGTTGGTGAAGGTGATGGCGGACGTGACGGCCGCGGTGAACACGCCCGGGGTGCCGCCGGAGATGGTGGAGCTCAGCGTGCTGCCGATGGTGCTCGACCAGCCGCTGGTGTCGTTCACGGCGAAGGTCTGCTGGACGGTGCCGCTGGTGTTGTTGAACCAGACCGCGGAGGAGCACACCCGGGGCAGTGGCGCGGCCGGGGCCTCGCTCTGGACGGCCCAGGAGCAGGTGGAGGCGTCCTTCTGGCACTGCTTGGCGGCGTGGTCGACGGCCAGGGCGCGGGCGGCCTGCGGGAAGCCGGTGGCCCACTGCTGGTTGACGGTGCCGTTGCAGGCGTACTGGTCGGTCCAGGCGTCGTCGTACTGGGCGCCGTTGAGCAGGTCCAGGCAGGTGCTGTCGCCAGCGTGGCGGATGAAGAACGCGTCGCCGCCGCCGGGCGCGGGCTGCAGGAACCAGCGCTGGCTGGCCTGCCCGCCGCAGGTCTGCTGGCGCAGGACCGGGACGAACCAGGAGGCCAGGTCGATGCACTTGCCGGTGTCGTTGTTGACGATGGTGAAGGTGTAGTCGGAGGTGTCGACGTTCAGCCGCCAGGACTGGTGGTAGCCGGGCGCGGAGTTGGTGACGACGTAGACGCCGTCGCCGGTGTTGCCGTTCTGGACGTCGAGCTGGCGGCCGTTGCCGAGCGACTTGATGGTCAGGCACTGCTGAGGCGTGGCACACGCGGCGGCCGGGGCCGCGGCGGGCGCGGGGGCCGGCGCGGCGGCGTGGGCGGGCGCGGCGGCCAGGCCCAGGGCGGCGCAGCAGGTCACCAGGAAGGCCGCGAGCAGGCGCAGCCAGGGCGCCGTACGGCCGGGGGTCGTGGTGGTGGGCAAGGAGGGTGTCCTTTCGTCGGGCATGGAGACGCGGATGGAGACGTGAGGGGAGAAGGGGAGGGACGGGCCGGGCCTCAGGGCGCGGCGGCGAAGGCCGCCTCCAGGCGCGGGACGTAGTCCACGAGGTCCTGCGCCCAGCAGCCCGCGGTGTGGCCGCCGTGGCAGTCGGCGCCCCAGCCGGTGCCGTCGCCGTAGTCGACGTAGTGGTACGGCAGCTTGAGGGCGTCCAGGCGGTCCTTGACGCGCTTGGCGGTGCCCTCGGCCCAGAACTCCATGTCGGCGGGGTTGCCGTTGCCGTTGCCGGTGTAGACGGCGATGCCGGTGTGGGCGAGCAGGGCCAGCCGGGAGGCCGGGTCGGCGGCGTTCCAGCGCCAGTCGGCGTTGAACACCGGGTACGGGGTGCCGAAGATCGCGTCGCTGGAGACGGTGGGCCCGTAGTCGAAGCCGCAGGGGTGGCCGTCGCTGGGGCCGCACAGCACGGTGCCGGCGTTGGTCAGCATGGCGACGACGGCGCCGCGCAGGATCATCTCGTCGGTGGACAGGTCGTTGGCGCCGGACATGGTGAGGACCTGACCGAACAGTTCGGGGCGGTCCTGGGCGTAGTGCAGGGCGCCGAAGCCGCCCATGGACAGGCCGCCGACGGCCCGGTGGGCGCGGTCGGTGCGGGTGCGCAGGTTGGCGTCGACGAAGGGGAGGACCTGGTTCAGGTGGAAGGTCTCCCAGTTCTGCGCGCCGGCGGCGGTGCCCTGGTCGAGCCAGTCGGTGTACCAGCCGCGCAGGCCGCCGTCCGGGATGACCGTGATCATCGACTGTGCGGCGGTCAGCGCGGGGTAGGCCAGCGCCGGGTCGTTCGGGCCGTCCGAGGCGCCGTGCAGGAAGTACAGCACGGGGTAGCGCCGCTCGGGGTGCTGCGCGTAGTCGGCGGGCAGCAGGATCCGGATGGCGTGCTGCCCGGAGACCTGGGGCGTGGTGACGGTGATGACGAAGTTCGTGGCGCTGCCGGTGGCGGTGCCGACCTGGGTCAGTCCGAAGCCGTCCGTCAGCGGCGGCGGCCCGGCGGGGTCCGCGGCCTGCGAGCGGGCGGCGGGATCGGCAGCACTCGGCACGGCGGAGGCCGGGTGCGCGGCCGGGTGGGCGGGGACGGCGGCGGCCGCGGGCGCGGCGAGCAGCAGCAGGCCGGCGGCCAGGGCGGCGACGGCCGTCCGGGCGCGGTGCCGCCGGGCGGGCAGGAGCCGGGCTGGGGTCATGGGTCGTCCTCGGCCTTCGACGGTCGGTGGTGGCGGGCTGTCCTGACGGGGCGTGCCGGAGGTCGTCCTGACGGTCCGCCTCACAGGGGATGTCTGAACATCGACAACTCTCGCCACGCGGGCCGCCTCCGCGCCAGATCCCCCGGCGGCGCACCTGGGCCACTGGCGCATGTGGGCCACCCGCCCGGGTAGGCTCCTCCGGCCACCCGGTACGGCCGGGCGGCAGGACACGACGACCGGGGGGTGGATCGTGCACGACGTCCTGGAACCGGACACCGAACGCGGCCGCGTCTACCGCTGCCTGGTCGGACGCCCGCGCGCCCGCGTCGCCGACCTGGCGCACGGCACCGGCCTGGACGAGGACACCGTCCTCGCCGTCCTGCGCGACCTCGCGGACGAAGGCGTCGCGGTCGCCTTCGACACCGCCGGCAGCGCCGACGACCGCGACCACGCCTGGGAGGCGCTGCCGCCCGGCCGGGTCGTCGAGACGGTGCTGCAGCGCGACGCGCTGCGCCAGGCCACCGCCCGCCGGGCCGGCGCCGAACTGGAACGCCTCTACCGCTTCGCCCGGCGCGACACCGGCAGCTACGGCGCGCTGGAGGTCGTCGAGGACCCCGCCGAGGTGCTCGCCGCCAGCCGCCGCCTGCAGCTGGTGGCCCGTCACCAGGTGCGGGTCATCGACGTGCCGCCGTACTCCGGCAACAGCGCCCACTACGCCGACCAGGAGGTGCTGCAGCGCCGCCGGATGGCCGCGGGCGTCGTCTACCGCGCCATCTACCAGGGCTGCGCGTTCGAGGACCCGGTGGCCGGGCCCAACATGGCGCGCATGGTGGAGGCGGGGGAGCAGGCCCGCACCCTGGACGAGCCGCCGCTCAAGCTCGCCATCGCCGACGACGACCTCGCCATCGTCACCCTGCCCGCCGACGACCGCCCCGGCGTGGTCTCCCTGCTGATCCGCCCCTCCGGCCTGCTGCACGCCATGGCCGGCGTCTTCGAGACCCTGTGGCGCCTGGCGGTGCCGGCCAGCGTGGCCGGCGTCGACCTGCGCATCGACGAACGCGACCGGCGCATCCTCACCCTGATGGCGAGCGGCGCCACCGACGACGCCATCGCCCGCCGCCTGGGCCTGGGCCGGCGCACCGTGGTGCGCCGGGTCTCCACCCTCCTCGCCCACCTGGGCGCCACCACCCGCTTCCAGGCCGGCGTCCAGGCGGCCCGCCGGGGGTGGCTGTGAGCCGGGGCTGCAGTTCAGGCGGTTCGGTCGGATGGTTCGGGTGGTTCGGCCGGCGCGGTGGTCAACTCCGCTGCCCGCCACGGCTCATGGGATCGAGGAGGGTCCCGTCCGCGATCGGGGCCGCGGCCCGCCGCTCGCCCCACAGGTCCGCGTCCCTCGCCCACGCGGCCAGGTGGACGGCGAAGGCGCGCGCGGCGGCCAGGCCGGCCAGGGCCAGGACGATCCAGAACGGGACCGACAGCAGGCTCGGCCGGCCGGTGACCATCCGCCCGTCGTCCTCCAGCCAGACCCGGGTCTCGTGGCCGTCCGGGAAGGGGGCGTCGACCGGGCGCTCCTCGCCGAACTCCCGCCCGTCCGCACTCCACCGGTAGGTGCAGCCGTACGTCCGGTCGCCCAGGCCGCCGCCCTCCACCGGCTTCTGACCGGTCACCCGGCAGTGCGTCACCACGGCCGACACGCTGCGCGGCTCGTGCAGCCGGGTGCGGACGGTGTCGACGGCCTGGGCCGTCGCGAACACCACGCCCCACAGCGCCAGCAGGAGCAGCACCGCGAACGCCCGGACCGGCCCGAGGCCCCGGCCCGCCGCCCGGTGCCGCAGCGGGACGGAGGCGGCCACCGCCACCGCCGACGCGACGGCGCACGCCCACGTCAGGGCGGCGCCCACCGGTTCGTCCTGCGACCAGGCCCACACCGCCGCCGCGCCCGCGACGGCCAGCACCGCCAGGGCCGCCGCGGCCAGCGCCGTCCACCCGCGCCCGCGCCCGCGTTCCCCGTCCGTCATCGCGGCGTCCTCCCCCCGTCGTGCGGTCCGCCCGAGGATGTTCCTACCGCCGGGGAACCCGGCCACACCCCCGGGCCGGCTTCCGTGCCGAGCGGTGACGCGGCCGCGACATCGTCACACGGCCGCGGCCCGTTGCGGTTGGATCACGACGTGTCCGGTTCGTCGGCCATTGGGGGAGAGTGCGGTGATTGATTGTGTTGGCAGCGCTGTCAGGTGACTCTCATAATTCCTGCTGACACGCGTGACGGACGGTCCGGAGAACCCACTGGGGGAGCGGTTCCCACGAGGGACCCCGCGCGTGGGAATCCGCATTCTTTCCCTGGGGGAGTCCCTTGTCCGAGCCCGAGAACGAGAGCGCCGCCGCCGAACCTCCGGCACCGGCCCAGCCGCCCGTGCCCGCTGAGGAGCCGGCCACTGCGCCCGCCGAGCCGCAGCCGTACGCGCCCGCCGAGGCGCAGCCGTCCGCGCGCCGGCTGCCGCGTGCCGTCGGGGTCGCGCTGGCCACCGCCGGCCTGCTCGCCGTCACCGCGGCCAGCGCCGCGGTGACCGTCGCCGTCGGCAAGCCCGACAGCCACCCGGCCGCCGCCCCCGCCGTCACCGCCGCCCCGACGGCGAGCGCGAGCGCCACCGCGAGCCCGTCGCCCACCGCCGAGCCCGTCCCGGTGCCGACCGCCGTCCCCTCGGTGCCGGCCCCGGTCAGCACCGTCAAGGGCACGGTCAGCGGCGGCAAGCACGCCGGCGACCTGCGCTACTTCCTGCTCCCGATCCCCGCCGGCGGCGAGTCGTACGGGCCTGCGGACGGGATGACCATGACCGACGAGGACGTCGCCGACATCTTCGGCAAGCAGGACGGCATCAAGGACATCCTCGCCTCCTACGGCTACAAGGAGGGCGCGACCCGGATGTACCGGACGGCCGACGGCAAGGTCGAGGTGACCGTCACCCTGCTGCACTTCGGTTCGAGCGCGATGGCGACCGACTTCGTCAAGGGCTACACGGTCAAGTCCCAGGACCCGATCGACATCGACGGCGTCCCCGACGCCCGCGGCTACCTGAAGAAGCCCAAGCAGCAGGCGTACACCGGCTCGATGACCGGCATCGCCAGCCAGGGCGACGTCCAGTACACGGTGGACGTCGACGTGAAGGGCACGCCGGACAAGGCGCTGCTGAGCGAGCTGATGAAGCGCCAGCGCGACTGGCTCGCCTCGGGCGGCTGAGCCCCGCGCGCCCACGCGCGCGCCGCCGCCCGACCTCCGACGCCACCCTCCCCTCCTCCTCTGGAGCCACTGCCGTGACCACCGAACCCGCGGAGCCGGTACCCGCCGCGCCCGCCGCGCCGCCCGTCCCGCCCGCGCCGCCCGCGCCCGTGCCCGCGCCCGCCGTCCCGCCCGCGCCCGCCGCCGACCCGTGGGCCGCCGCGCCGCCCGCCGCCGGGCCGTTCGCCGACGATCCGTCCATGGCCGGGCCGGGCGACCTGCTGGAGACCGGCCCCGCACGCGCACCCCGCACCCCGCGCCGCCCCCGCCCGGTGCTGCTGGCGACCTGCGCCCTGGTGCTCGGCACCCTGGCCGGCGGCGGCGTCGGCTACGCCGTGCAGGCCCAGCGCCCGCCCACGCCGCTGCCGCCGCTGCAGGTCGCGCGCCCGTCCTACCCGGCCGGGACGGTCGACCCGGCCGCCCTCGCCGCCGAGCAGCCCGCGCCGTTGGCCATCGACGGCGACCTGACCAAGCTGCTGATCACCGCCCCCGACGGCAGCGTCCCCTGGGGCGACTACCCGGACAAGCCCAGCTGGACCTCGATCGGCGAGATCGCCGAGCACAGCGGCAACGCGGCCTTCGCGTTCCGGGACCTCGCCTCGCGCGGCTTCCGGCGCGCGGCCGAGGTGGACTGGAAGAAGGACGACGTCCGCTACCGCGTCGCGCTGATCCAGTACACGGCGGACCACGCCGACGAGGCGAAGTCCGCCAGCTGGGTGCCGTTCGCCGACGGCGCCAACGGCGGCTACAAGGTGGAGACCGCACCCCGCCACTGGGCCGAGAGCACCGACCAGTACTACTACGGCGAGGCCGTCGCCAAGCGCGGCTCCTTGCAGATGACGATCGAGGTCTTCGGCACCCAGCAGGTGAGCGCCGACGTCCTCAAGGACCTCGCCAAGCGGCAGTGGGAGCGCCTCGCATGAACGACGACACCGTGACCGCGAACCCGGCCGAGCCCGAGCAGCCGCCCGCCGCCGAGCAGCCGCCCGCGGCCGGGCAGCCGCCCGCCGCTGCGCCGACCGCTGAGGCCCCGAGCCCCGCCGCCGCCCAGACCGCCGAAGCGCCGGCCGCCGAAGCGCCGGCCCCCGCCGCTGCGCCGAACCCCGCCGCCCGTCTGCTGCTGCGCGCCGGCGCCGCGACGGTCGCGGCCGCGCTGGTCGGCGTGGCCATCGGCGTCGGCATCATCAAGACCCAGTACGACGACCCGGCCCCGGCCACCGCCGCCGCGCCGTCCACCGCTCCCACCCCGAGCGCGACCGCCACCCCGTACGGCGCCAAGTCCAACGGCAGCCACTTCGGCTCGCTGCGCGACCTGCTGCTGCCCGTCCCGGCCGGCTACGAACCCGGGCCGGACGACGGCGTCTACGGCAACGACACCGAGCTGAACGGCGAGCAGCTGGCCGCCCAGCTGGACGCCGAGCTCCAGCAGGTCCCCAAGGAGAAGCGCGACAAGCTGCGCTCCTACTGGGAGGGCCTGCACGTCAAGGCCACCGGCGTGCGCTCCTACCTCGCCCACGGGGACGACCTGGTGATCGGCCTGAAGCTGCGCCAGTTCAACCAGCAGGAAGTGCAGCGGATCAACGAGTACACCGCGGTCTTCACCGGGGACACCGGCCTGTTCCGGATCGGCCCGTCGATCCCGGGCCACCCCGAGGCGCACTGCTACCTGATGCCGGCGCCGCCGTCCGCGCCGATCGACTACCTGGAGTGCTCGGCCGCCGAGGGCGACCTGCTGGTCGTCATGAACGCCGAGGGCGTGGCACCGCTGCCCAAGGACAAGATCGTCGCCCTCTTCACCCTGCAGCTCGACCGCCTCGCCCGCCCCGGAGCCGCCGTATGACCGACCACGCCACTCCGCCGCAGCCCGCCTCGGATCCGCTCCCGCCGTCCGGGACGCCCGCGCCGCCGGTCCCCTCCGCGCCGCCGATGCCCGCGTACGGCGCCGAAACCGCCATCGGGGCCGTCGAGTTCACCCAGCCCGCGCTGACCCCGGAAGCCGTCGCGGAAGAGCGTGCCCACCGGGCCCGCCGCCGCAAGGCCGCGGTGCGCTGGGGCTGCGCCGCCCTGGTGTTCGCCCTCGCCGGCACCGGCACCGCCCTGGCCGTCACCGCCCCCGAGCGCACCGACATCCCGGGCCTGGCCACCGCGGGCGACGGCCGCTACACCTTTCCGCCGCCGGCCCTGCCGCCGCTGCCCTCCGGTAAAGCGGCGCCGGACGGCAAGGGCAAGTCCCTCCACTACGCGGACCTGCGCTACCTGCTGCTGCCGGCTCCCAAGGAGGCCGGCGGCTCGGTGACCGCGCCGACCTTCCCGGCCCCGGCGGCGACCCCCACCGCCCCGGCATCCCCGTCGGCGTCGGCGTCGGCGTCGGCGTCCGAGCCCGCGACCCCCGCGACCCCCGCCGCCACGGCCACCCCGGCCGCCACGGCCGTCGCGGGCTGGGTGCCCTGCGACGCGATCCTCGCCGAGCAGCAGGACCCGGCCAAGCTGCGCGAACTGCTCCTGCAGAACGCCTGCCGCGCGGCCACCGTCCGGGAGTGGACGGCCTCCGACGGCACCCGCACCCAGATCCGGCTGCTGCGCTTCGGCTCCGTTAGCGAGTCCTGGGACACCTACACCTCGCTGCGTTCCAAGGGCCGTCCCAAGGCGGCCGCCGACACGAAGTCCACCGACCACCACGACTGGGCCGACGTCCCCGGCGTCGAGCTGACCGCCCTGGAGTCCACCGCGACCGCCGCCAAGGGCAACCCCACCGCCCGCGTCGCCTACCTCTCGGCCGCCGACATCCTGGCCGTCGTCACCATGACCAACCCCGGCGGCATCCCCAGCGCCCCGTTCCGCCAGGTCGTCACCCTCCAGTCCGACCTGCTGGCCTGACCCCGGCTCCGCCCCGGCGGGGGGGGGGGGGCCCCCCCCCCAACCCCCCCCCCCCACCCCGCCCCCCCCCCCCCCCCCCCCGCCGAACTTCCCTGCCCCCGTGCCGACTCGGGACCGATCCGGGACATTCCGAGGCCTTGTCGGCCACCCCGCCGGGGCGGAACCTGGGACGGCGGCCGCCACCGACGGCCGCCGGGACGGCCCTCACGGCCGGTTGCTACGGGGGGACGCGATGAACCGCATGCCGGGGGCTCTGGGCGCGGCGGTGCTGCTGGTGGCGGCGACCGCCTGCGGCCTGATCGGGAGCGGCGGGCCCGACCGCCACAAGGTGGCCCTGCCCGAACCCGCCCCGCCGTCGGCCCAGTGGATCGTGGACCGCCTGTCCCGGGAGGGCGTACGGCCCGAGCAGTGCCCGGCGCCGACCCTGTCGACCCTGGCCGTGCTCGACACCGACGGCCGGACCCGGGCCGAGGTCTTCTGGCTGATCGACAGCATCGACGCCTGCTGGGCGGCCGTCGACCTCGCGGACGACGCCGGAGGGACGGTCGGGTTCGGCTCCATCGAGGGCATGACCGTCGGGCAGCCCATGCCCTCCGGCCCGCCTCCGGGAACGGAGTGGTACGCCGTCACCGCCTTCCACGGCCGGGTGGCGGACATCAGGGCGACCGGCGCCACCGACCACGTCCTCGGCCCCGTCCACAGCCGCACGGTCGACCTCGGCGGCGGCAAACTCGTCACCTTCGTCTCCTACGGCATCCGGATCCCCGAGCAGGGCGAGATCCTCACCCTGTACCTGTGCCCCCCGACCGGCGACTGCCGCGACGTCAGCATGACCGGCTGACGGGAGGCGAGGAGGAGCCGCCGGGCCGGGGGAGCGTCGCCCGCAGACGGGGGTCTGCAGACGGGCCCTACGCCCCGAACCTCGCCGCCAGGGGCAGGTGGTCACTGGCGGTGGCGGGCAGGGTCCAGGTGGCGGCGGCCGGCAGGCCGCGGGTGAGGACGTGGTCGATGCGGGCCAGCGGGAAGGCCGCCGGCCAGGTGAAGCCGAGACCGGTACGGGCGGGGGCGAGGCGGCCGGTGAGCGGGGCGAGGGCGCGGTCGTCGGCGGCGGTGTTGAGATCGCCCAGCAGCAGGACCCGGCGCAGCGGCTCCCCGTCCAGCGCGCCGCCGAGCGCGGCGAGGTCGCGGTCGCGGTGCCCGGTGGCGAAGCCGGCGGCGGTCACCCGCACCGAGGCCAGATGGGCGACATAGACGGCCAACGGCCCGCCGGGGGCCTGGACTTCGGCCCGCAGGGAGCGGTTCCAGCCCGGGTCGATGACCAGCCGTCGCGCCTCCGTCACCGGGTAGCGGCTCCACAGCGCGACGGTGCCGCTGCGGGTGTGGTGGGGCAGCGCCGCGTCCAGCACGCCCCGGTAGGCGGGCAGGGCGGTGTCGGTGACCTCCTCCAGCGCGACCAGGTCCGGGTGGACGGCGAGCAGCGCACGGGCGGTGCCGGCCGGGTCCGGGTTGTGGGCGTTCACGTTGTGGGTGACCACGGTCAGGCCCGCCCCGCCGGCCGGCACCCCGCCCGCCGGCACCCCGCCCGCCGCCCCGCCGGACAGCAGCAGCGGCCCGAACAGCACCGCCCACACCGCCGCCGCCACCGCGCCCGCGCAGGCCGCCGCCGGTGCCCGGCGCAGCGCCGCGCACAGCAGCGCCGCGACCGCCACCAGGGCGCCCCAGGGCAGGGCGCTCTCCCACAGGCTCCCCAGGCCGACGCCCAGGTCCGGCAGCAGCCGGTGGCCGCCCAGGGCGAGCGCGGTGAGCAGCCCCAGCACGGCGGGCACCCGCCCGCGCCGCCACCGGGGCACCGACCGCCACCGCGCCGCCCGCTCCACGCCCTCGGGCGCACCGGCGGTCGCATCCGCACCGGCGGACACCACGCGCCCCCTCACCCGGCGGCGTCCGGCAGCTGCGCCGGGCACGTCCCACCCGGCGCGGTGAGCAGCTCGAAGTGCCACATCTCGTTGGCGTACACCTGGCACAGCCCGTACCGGGCGCCGTTGCGGATCAGCCAGTCGTCGGCAGCGGTCGGGCCGATGTCCACCGCCCTGCCCGTGACGTGCGCGGACTTCTCCGGCGTGTTGACGAACCGCCGGGCCTGCTCGACGCTCCCGTACCTGGCCACCGCCCGGTCCAGCAGCCGCTGCTGGTAGGCCGTGCTGCGCCAGCCGGACGTCACGGTCATCTCCACGCCCCGCTCCCGCGCGTCGCCGGCCGCCCGCCGCAGGGCCTCCAGCAGCGGCTTGTCGAGGTTGCGCACGGCCGGGGCCCCGTCGTCGAAGGGGCTCAGCGTCGTGCCGTCGGGGATCGCCCCGTCCGCCGCCGTCCCCGCCGGGGAGGGGGTCGCGCCGACGGTGGCCGCCAGGGTCCGCAGCGCGGCCCCGGTGCCCGGCGGGTCGGCGGCGCACGCGCCGGCCAGCACCAGCACCGCCGCCGCCCCGGCCCCCGCCGCCGTCCGCCGCCCGCCCCGGGCCCTCCGCCCGGGTGCCGTCCTGCGCACCGCGTCCATCCCTGCCTCCCGATGTCCCTCGTGGTCCTTCGTCCGTTGCCGGACCATTCGACGGGGCACGGTGTTGCGAGGACGTCTGCGCAGGCCGATACGTTTTCGATAGGCCCCATCGGGTCCAATAGGGGGACGAACGACACAGACAGGCGGGAGAACGGCACGTGCGGGTCCTGGTGGTGGAGGACGAGATCTACCTCGCCGAGGCGGTCCAGGCCGGACTGCGGCTGGAGGCGATCGCCTGCGACATCGTCACCGACGGCGACGCCGCGCTGGAACGCCTGGCCGTCCACGCCTACGACGTCGTCGTCCTCGACCGGGACATCCCCGGCACCCACGGCGACGACGTCTGCCGCAGCATCGTCGAACGCGGCCTGGGCTGCCGCGTCCTGATGCTCACCGCCGCCGCCCGCCTGAACGAGAAGGTCGCCGGCTTCGAACTCGGCGCCGACGACTACCTCACCAAGCCCTTCGACCTGCCCGAACTCGTCGTCCGGCTGCGCTCACTGGCCCGCCGCCCCGCCCAGGCCGCCCCGCCCGTCCTGGAGTACGCCGGGCTGCGCCTGGACCCCTTCCGCCGCGAGGTCTACCGCGACGGCCGCTACGTCGCCCTCTCCCGCAAGCAGTTCGCCGTCCTGGAGGTCCTGATGACGGCCCGCGGCGGCGTCATCAGCGCCGAGGACCTGCTGGAACGCGCCTGGGACGAGAACGCCGACCCCTTCACCAACGCCGTCCGCATCACCATCTCCGGCCTGCGCAAACGCCTCGGCGACCCCTGGGTGATCCAGACCGTGCCCGGCGTCGGCTACCGCCTCGGCGACGAGGACACCACCCGATGACCACCCGGCCCGGCCCCCGCCCCGGTCCCCGCCCCGGTCCCCGCCCCCGCCGTCTGACCGCCCGGATGCGCCTGACCCTCAGCTACGCCCTCTTCGCGGTCACCGCCGGCGCCCTCGCCCTCGCCGTGGTCTACGTCGGCATGCGCTACATCCCGAACTACCCCCTGACCTCCTCCAACCCGCGCTACCGCTCGGACGCCCCCTCCCGCCAGGAGATCCTCGACTCCCTGCTCACCGCCGGCGGCTACGCGCTCGCCCTGATGACCGCCGTCGGCCTGGCCGGCGGCTGGCTGATCGCCGGCCGGGTGCTGCGCCCGCTGCAGGACATCACCCGCGCCGCCCACGCCGCCGCCGGCGGCGCCCTGGAGCACCGCATCGCCCTCACCGGCCCGCGCGACGAGTTCACCGACCTCTCCGACGCCTTCGACGAGATGCTCGAACGCCTCCAGCGCTCCTTCGAGGCCCAGCAGCGCTTCGCCGCCAACGCCTCCCACGAACTGCGCACCCCGCTGGCGATCACCCGCACCATGCTCCAGGTCGCCGCCGCGGACCCGGCCGGCCAGGACTGGGGCAAGCTCGTCACCCGCCTCCAGGACACCAACCAGCGCGGCATCGAGATCAGCGAGGCCCTGCTCCAGCTCGCCGACCTCGGCCACACCCCGCCCGACCTCGCCCCCGTCGACCTCGCCGACACCACCCGCGAGGCCCTGGCCGCCGTCCACGACGAGGCCCGGGCCTCCGGCACCACCCTCACCGCCGACCTGCGCCCCGCCCCGACCACCGGCAACCCCGTCCTGCTGCGCCAGGCGGCCGTCAACCTGCTGCACAACGCGCTGCGCCACAACCTGCCGGCCGGCGGCCGCGTCACCGTCACCACCGGGCCCGACCCCGAGCAGAGCGGCCGGGTGCGCCTCGCCGTCGCCAACACCGGCCCCCACCTCACCCCGCAGGCCGTGGCCACCTTCACCGAACCGTTCCTGCGCGGACGCGGGCGCACCGCCGAGACCGACCCGGCCCGCCGCGGCCACGGGCTGGGCCTGGCGATCGTGGCCGCCGTCACCGAGGCCCACCACGGCGAGCTGCGCCTGACCCCCGACCCGGCCGGCGGCCTGCTGGTGACCCTCGCCCTGCCGCAGACCCCGCCTGCCGGGCCTGCCGGGCCTGCCGGGCCCGCCGGGTCCGGCGGCTGAGGGCCGCCGGCCCGTCAGGTGCCGGTGACCGGCAGCAGGCCGCGCTCGGCGAACACCTTCTTGGCGACGAAGGTGGCGTTCAGGGCCTTCGGGAAGCCGCAGTAGGCGGCAGAGTGCAGCAGCGCCTCGACGATCTGCTCCGGGGTGAGCCCGACGTTGAGCGAGGCGTTGACGTGGACCTCCAGCTGCGGCTCGCAGCCGCCGAGGGCGGTGAGCATGCCCAGGGTGACCAACTGGCGGTCGCGCGGCGCGAGCTGGGGGCGGCTGTAGATCTCGCCGAAGCCCCAGGCGACGACCTGGTGCCCGAGCTCGGGGTTGATGTCGTCCAGCGACTCCACGACCCGGCGCCCGACCTCGCCGTCGATGCGGTCGAGCACCTCCATCCCGTGCGCGAAGCGCTCCCGGCGGGTTCCTGCGTCGTTCGCGGCCGTGTCCATCGTGCTGCTCCTGTTCCGGCCGCCCCTGTCGGCGGCCACGTCCCTCGCTACCGGTCCGGTGCCCGCCGACTGCGGCGGGCCGGACCCACGGCAGAACCGTAGGACTTGGAGTGCACTCCAACTCAAGCCCGACACCTCCGCCCGACATCTCCGCCCGCCGGGAGGGCGGCCGCCGCAACGGCCCGGCGCAAGGGCCCGGCGGGCGGAGGTGTGCCGGGGCGTCAGGCGCGGTGGTACTGGACGGGGGAGGGGACCTCGCCGCCGAGCTCGGCGGCGGCGCGGCGGGCCCAGTACGGGTCGCGCAGCAGTTCGCGGCCGAGCAGGACGGCGTCGGCGCGGCCCTCGGCGACGACGGCCTGCGCCTGGGCGGGGTCGGTGATCAGGCCGACGGCGGCCACCGGCAGGCCCGCCTCGTTGCGCACGGCCTCGGCGAAGGGCACCTGGAAGCCGGGCGCGGCCTCGATCCGGGCGTCGGGGACGAGGCCGCCGGTGGAGACGTCCAGCAGGTCCACGCCGTGCGCCTGGAGCTCCTTGGCGAGGCGGACGGTGTCCTGCGAGGTCCAGCCCTCGCGCCCGTCCTGCGGGTTCTCGGTGAGCCAGTCGGTCGCGGAGACGCGGAAGAAGACCGGCAGCTCCTCGGGCCACACCGCGCGCACCGCGTCCACGACCTCCAGCGCGAAGCGGATGCGGCCCTCGAAGGAACCGCCGTAGCCGTCGGTGCGGCGGTTGGTGTGCGGGGAGAGGAACTGGTGGATCAGGTAGCCGTGGGCGCCGTGGATCTCGGCGACCTGGAAGCCGGCGTCCAGCGCGCGCCGGGCGGCGTCGGCGAACTGGCGCACGATCGCGCCGATCTGCTCCCCGGTCAGTTCCTGCGGCGCGCCGTGGCCGGGGGAGAAGGGCTCGGTGCCGGGGCCGACCGGCTGCCAGCCGTGCTCCTCGTCGGCGGCGAGGGCGCGCCCGCGCTCGACCCAGGTCCGCTCGGTGGACGCCTTGCGTCCGGCGTGGGCGAGCTGGATCGCGGCGACGGTGCCCTGGGACTTCAGGAAGGCGGTGATCCGGCGGAAGGCCGCGGCCTGCTCGTCGTTCCAGATCCCGAGGTCGTACGGGCTGATGCGGCCCTCGGGGCTGACGGCGGTGGCCTCCGTGATGATCAGCCCGGTGCCGCCGGCGGCGCGCGCCGCGAGGTGGGTGAAGTGCCAGTCGGTCGGCACGCCGGCCGCGTCCCCGTCCGGCAGGGCGCTGTACTGGCACATCGCCGGCATCCAGATCCGGTTGGGGACGGTCAGCTCCCGCAGGGTGTACGGGGTGAAGAGGGTGGTGCTCATGTCGGAGACTCCCGGTGGGGTCGGCGGCGCCGGGGACGGCGTGCATGCCCGCGCAACTGATTGCAGCTGCAACTTATGTCCTCAAGATAGTTGCACGCGCTGGTCATTTGCAAGGGGTCGCCCGGCCCGCCCGGCCCCACCCGCCTCCCTCCTGCCTCAGTCCGCGCCCAGCAGGGCCCGGGCCCGCTCCGCCAGGCCGTCGGCGTGGCACCGCACGGCCAGCTCCAGCCCCCGGACGAGCGCCGCCCGGCCGCCCGCGCCGCCGCCCCGCGCCTCCCCCAGGTCGACCAGGGCCAGCGCGTGCTCGTAACGGGCGGGCGAGCGCTCCAGCAGACCGACCGCCTCCGTCAGCAGCTCCACGGCCCGGGGCCGCTCGTGCACCGCGGCGCACAGCCGCAGCGCACTGCCGACGGCCGAGTCCGTGCCCGACACCCGGGCCCGGCGCACCCCCTCCCCGGCCAGGCCGCGGGCCCGCTCCGGCTCCTCGGCGGCCACCGCGCGCGCCAGGTGGCCCAGCCACGGCGCCCACACCGTGTTGCGCCACCCGCGCGCGTCCAGGGCCTCTCCGGCGGCGGCCAGCGTCGCCGCCGCACCCGCCGCGTCACCCCGGGCCAGCAGCAGCCGCCCGTACAGCGTCGGCGCGTCGGGCAGCGCCATGACCGTCGGGTACGGCGGGCCGAAGGCGTGCTCGCGCGCGAGCTCCAGCGCCTCCTCCAGCCGCCCGCGCGCGGCCAGGGTCTCGGTCAGCGCCCCGACCGCGTCCCAGTACAGCGGGGTGCCCGGACCGAACCGCCGGGCGATGCGCAGCGCCCGGCGCAGGTAGTCCTCCGCCGCGGCGAGCTCCCCGCAGCGGAAACGGAGCATGCCGGTCAGCAGGTAGGCGAAGCCGAGGTGGCCGCCGCTCCACCCGGCGACCTCGTAGGCGCGCACCGCCTCCCCGAACAGCTCCTCCGCCCGGTCGACCCGGTCGGCGTAGAGGTAGCTGATGCCCAGGATCCCGGGCAGCTCGAAACCCCAGGTGGTGTTGGTCCAGCCCAGGCTGCGCGGCAGCCGGCCGCCCGGCAGCGCGGACTCGCCCAGCGCGATCGCCTCCGCGCTGTCCACCCCGCGCAGCGTGAGGTCCCAGCAGCGCAGCACGGCCACCGCGTGGGCCAGGCCGTCGTGTTCGAACACGGCCCCGCCCGGCGCCGACCCGTCCCCGCCCGTACCGGCATCGACCTCGGCATCGGCGTCACCGTCGGCGCCGAGGTCGGTGAAGGCCAGGCCGACCGTCGCCAGCATCCGGTCGAACTCCGCGAGCCGCCGGGAGCGCCCCGGCCCGTCCGCGTCCTGCGACTGGAACGCGGCGAACATGAAGTGGGCGACCTCCAGGCGCAGCCGCCCCGGCCCCGGCGAGGTCCGCGCGGCCTCCTCGGCGCACAGCGCCGCCGCCTCGTCGACCCGGTTGCTGTGGGCCAGGGCCTGGGCCAGCCGGAACACCGCGTCCACCCGCAGCCCCGGCCCCGGCCCGTACGGGTCGGCCAGCGCCAGGCGCAGCTGGTTGACCGTCGTCGCCGGATCGGTCAGCAGCGCCGAACAGCCCAGCTCGTACAGCACCGTGGCCCGGTCCTCGTCGGCGGGCGGCTCGCTGATGGCGCGGCGCAGGCAGCGCTGCGCCGCCTCGGGCGCGCCGATGGCCAGGTGCTCGCGGGCCGCCCGGCGCAGCTTGTCGACGATCTCGCCGTCCCCCTCGGGCAGGATCTCCAGCAGGTGCCGGGACGCCGCGAGCAGGCCCAGGCCGGCGTTCTCCAGCTCGACGGCGGCGACCCCGTGCATCCCGGTCCGGGCGGCGGGCGGCATCGACTGGTAGACGGAGGTGGCGACCAGCGGGTGGACGAACTCCAGCCGGCCCGACTGGGGGCCGGTCAGCACCCGGTGGCGGCGCAGCTCGCGGACGGACTGGGCGGCGGTCTCCGGGCCCTGGGCGCAGATGGTGGCGGCGAGGTCGGGGCGGATGTCGGTGTCCAGCACGGACGCCGCCCAGGCGAAGCGCAGGGTGGTGGGGCCGAGCCGGTCCAGCCAGTGCCGCAGCGTCATCCCCCGTGCGGTGGCGGCGAGTTCGCGCAGCTGCCCGGTGCTCTCCTCGACCGGGTCGAGCCGCTGGTCGGCCACCTCGCGCAGCAGCGCCGCGGTCTCGTACGGGTTGCCGGCCGTGACCGCCCAGACGTGCCGGCAGAAGGCGTCCTCGGCCTGCGCGCCCAGGGCCGCACGGACCAGGTGCGCCACCGAGTCCGGCCGCAGCGGGCGCAGTTCGTGCCGGCGGTCGGCCCGGTCGGTGAGGCCGCGCTGCAGCGCCAGCGCGTCGTCGGGGAACTCGTCGCGGCAGGCGAGCACCAGCAGGGCCGGCAGCTCCCGGGCGCGCACCGCGAAGCCCGCCAGCCAGCCGAGCGACTCCGGGTCCGCCCAGTGCAGGTCGTCGACGAGCACGGCCACCGGGGAGCGCAGCTGGACCAGCCGGGTGAGGACGAAGTCCAGCCCGTCCCGCACCCCCTGCGGGTCGAGCTGCCCGCGCGGCGCCGCCAGCCCCGCCGCCGGGCCGACGACGTCCTCCCACGGCCCGAACACCCGGGCCCGCTCCTCGTCGGACAGCGCCGCCAGCACCGGACGCACCAGCTGGCGCACCACGTGGAACGGCTCGTGGCACTGCCTCTGCCCGCCCCGGCCGAACAGCACCGTGCAGCCCGCGCGCCGCGCCGCCCGCCGCACCTCGGTCAGCACCGCCGTCTTGCCCAGCCCGGCCGCGCCCGTGTACAGCAGCAGCTCCCCGACCTCGGTGCCGACGGGCCCGGTCAGCGCCTCGATCGCCCGCCCCGCCGAGCGGATCTCGGCCTCGCGCTCGTGCAGCACACCGCCCTCCGCGCCGGACCTGCCGTCGTCCCCGGGCTTCGCCTCGGTCACCGTCGCTCGCCTCCGATTCACCGTATCCGGACGGTTGTTGAGGGGTCGACGGTACTGCTGCGGGAGCGGCCGCGGTGCGTGCTTGACAAAGCCGCCCGGCGGCGGGGCCGAAAATCCGTCGGCCGCGGCCGCCCGGCCCGCGATACTCGTCAGCCGGTGCCGATGCCGGTGCCGGGCCGCAACGGGCCGGAGAGGACAGGGGGAGCGCGTACGTGGAGGTCTTCACCTGCGAGGGCTGCGGCACCGCGCTGACCACCCCGCTGTCCCGGGCCGCCTTCCCCCTCTACGCCGGCCACATCTACGGCAACGGCCACCCCATGCCCGTCCTGATGGACGCGGGCACCTACGCCGTCGACGAAATCCCCGACCGGCAGCACCGCCCGATCGTGATCGCCCCCGGCGACGCCGTCGGCACCCTCCTCGTCCCCGAGCGCAACGCCGGCTTCTGCTGCGGCCTCGACGGCCGGGACGGCCCCAACCTCGCCTGCGCCGGCTGCGGCCGGGAGGTGGCCACCCGGGTCGACGACTGCTCGCTGTGGCAGGCGACCTGGCTGGAGCCGACCGCGGTGCGCCCCGTCGCGGTGGGCCCCGCCCGGCCGGTCGCCGACTGGGCGCAGCTCGGCGAACAGCGGCGCGGCACCCCGCTGCTGGACCTGCAGGGGGAGTGGGACCCGCGCTGGGAGTCGGAGCTCTCCGTGACACTGGCCCACCTGGTCGCCGCCGCGGACGGCTCGCCCGTCACCGTCCCCGACGGGCCCCTCGCGGACGCCTTCCGCCGCTTCCTCGCCGCCCTCCCAGCGGGGCGGCCGCCCAAGCGGGCGGTCCTGGCCGGCCCGGGACTGCCCCTGCCCGAGCCCCTGCCGGACATCGCCGTCGTCCCGCAGCACCCGCAGACCGCAGAACCCTGGCCGACACCCCCCGGGGTGGTCGCGGCCCCGCTGGCCCTCGGATTCTGGCGCCACCTCGCCTTCCACCAGGAGCACCCCACCAGGCCCACCGCCGGCGGCCTGCCCCCGGGCGTCGAACGCGACGACCCCCTGCCGCTCCACCCCCGGCGCCCCGTCCTGCCGCTCGACCACACCTTCCTCCAGGCCCTGGAACGGATCCCCGGCATCCGCCCGGCCTGGCTGGCCTCCGTCCGCGACAACGCCCGCGCCCTGCTCCTGCCCTGACCGGCGGCCGGTCAGGGCAGGACCCGCAGCGGCTCACGGCCCCGTCACCCGGATGACGAGCAGAGAGCGCCGCGCCCATGCGTCCACCGCACTGTGGGACGGGCCCGGGCAGATCGGATGCCAGGTGACACCCGGTCACCGGCCGCTGCCCGCGAATCAGCCGGGAGAGGCAACATGTCCCGCTTCAAGGATCTCGGCCCGACTGCCGCCGGCACTCTGGCCGCCGTCCTGCTGTGCGGCCCGTCGGCCGTGGCCGCCGGGCCTCCCGCCGACCACGGCCCGTCCGGGCAGCAGAAGACCTTCACGCTGCTCGCTCAGGTGACCAGGGAAAGCCTGCTGCACCTGGGAACGGGCGACGCCCCCAGCCAGGGCGATCAGATCGTCTTCGCCGAGGACCTCCTGCGCGACGGTGAGAAGGTCGGACACGGCGGCGGTGCCTGCACCGTCACCTTCCTCGCGAGGCCCGGCGCCGGTGAGGCGCAGTGCCAGGTCACCACCGCGCTGCCCGGCGGGCAGCTGACCACGCAGGGGCTCCAGTCCTTCGCCGACCACGTGCTGGGCGAGTTCGACGTCGCGATCACCGGAGGAACCGGAGACTTCCGCTCCGCCGGCGGCTTCGTCCACGGCGTTCCGCGCAGCGCGACCGAGATCGAGCTGACCTTCCACCTCGACCGCTGAGTGCGGACGGCGCCGCCCGGGAGGATCCCGGGCGGCGCCGTCGACGCGTCAGGTGGCGGCCGTCAGCGCACCGGCTGGGGGACGCGCTGGGCCGGGACGCCCGGCGCCGCGCTCGTGGTGGTCCCGGCGGCCTCGGCGGACGCGGCTGCCGGCGAGGCGCCGAGTGCGGTGCCGCGGGTCTCCTCCGCCCACAGCACGCACACCAGCAGGCCGAGCGCGGTGGTGCCGGCGGCGATCAGCATGGTCGGGCCGGTGCCGAGCCCGGTCAGGGACAGCGGCAGCAGGTAGGTGCCGACGGCCGCGCCGATCCGGCTGACCGAGGTGGCCACGCCCACGGCGGTGGCCCGGATCTCGGTGGGGAACAGCTCATTGGGGTAGGTCCAGTCGAGCACATTGGGCCCGCCGCACAGGAACGCGTACGCGCACAGCGCGGTCAGGGCGATCGCGGCCGGGGCGGTGGGCCACACGCCGAGCAGGGCCAGCGGGACGGTCATCAGCGCGAAGGACCAGATGATGACGGGGCGCCGGCCGCGGCTGTCGATCAGGCGCAGCGCCGGGTAGCAGCCCAGCAGGAAGACCAGGCTGATCAGCCCGGTGCCCAGGGTGTCCATGACGGTGCCGCCCGGCATGCCGAAGGACGACAGGATCTGCGGGCCGAAGGTGAGCATCGCGAACAGCGGGCCGACCTGGAACAGGAAGAACAGGCCGCAGAACAGGGTGCGGCGCCGGTAGGGCTGGGTCATCAGCAGGCGCAGCCCGGCGGGCCGGCCGCGCTCGGCCGGATCGGGCATCAGCTCGCGGCCGTCGACCCGGACCCCGAGGTGCTTCTCGACCACGCGCACCGCATCGCCGACCCGCCCGTTGGCGGCCAGCCAGCGCGGCGACTCCGGCGAGCCGCGGCGGATCACCAGGAAGACCACGCACAGCACCGTGGAGCTCGCCAGCATCCACCGCCAGCTGCCCGGACCGGCCAGCTCCAGGAACAGGTAGCCCACCACGTAGGCGAGCACGGAGCCCGCGTACCAGGCGACGATCTGCTGGCCGAGCAGGCGGCCCCGGTGCTTGGCGGGCAGCCACTCGGCGAGCAGTGAGGTCGCGATCGGGTAGTCGGCGGCCACGGCCATGCCGAGCACGAAGCGCAGCACGGCGATCGCCCACACCTGGTCGACCCAGAACGAGAGCACCGAGCAGGCGACCATCACGAGCAGGTCGGCGGTGTACATCACCTCCCGGCCGATCTTGTCGGTCAGCACGCCGAAGAGCGCTCCGCCGACGAACATGCCGACCAGGGCGGCGGCGCCGATCAGGCTGACCTCGGCGGTGGACAGCCCGAGGTCGGGGCGCATCCCGATCAGGGCGACGCCGACGATGCTCAGGATGTAGCCGTCCAGCAGCGGCCCGCCGGAGCAGGCGAGCGCCAGCCTTCGGTGGAAGGCGGTATACGGGGCGTTGTCGATGGTCTGGGACATGGGCTTGGGGTCCTCCGGAGCGTACGGCGGCGGGCGGGGCCCGCTCCCGTGCGCCGGGTAGACGGCAGGGGAACGACGCCGCCCACGTCGGACGGCGCCATCGCCCGATCACACCGGGCGACCGTCCAGGGTTGCCCCGGTCGGCCAGGGTCACCACGAGGTCCAAGGTCAAAGGGATTGATGACCTTGGTCCCGAAGCGGACAGGACCTCCGACCGTGCCGATCCAAGGCATTCCCAGTCCTGCCGGGGCCGAGCGCCGCCCAGCCGCCACAGCGGCGCCGAACCGCACACACAGCGTGACCCTCGTCACCCCGAGGGCCTGAAGCGGCCTTCGTCTGTGGGGCTTCCCACAACGGCGGGGGTGCGGCCCCCCTCAGCCGGCCGCGCCCGGCCGGGCCGCCCGCAGCCGGTCGAGACCCACGTCCAGCGCGGCCTCCAAAGGCGCGATCGAACCCGTGGTCATCAGGATCAGCACCCCGCCCTGGACCCCGGCCAGCAACGCCGCGGCCTCCCGCTCGGCGTCCAGCGCCGGGTCCACCTCGCCGGCCCCCTGCAGATGCCGCACGCCCGCCGCGAGCTGCCCCTGCCACTGCGCCAGCAACTCGCCGGCCACCGCCCGGGCCGCGCCGGTGGCCGAACCCAGCTCGGACAGCGCCACGTGCAGCGGGCAGTCCACGCCCTGCGCGCGGTAACGGGCGACGACCTTCTCCCGCCACCGCCGCCACGCCGCCCAGGAGGTGAGCGCGCCCAGCTCGGGCTGCTGGTCGTCGAGGACCCGGGCCGCCTCGTGGCGGGCGACGGCCAGCAGCAGTTCGTCCTTGCCACCGGGGAAGTAGTGGAACAGCTGGCTCTTGCTGGTCGCGGTGCGGGCCATGACGTCCTCCAGCCGCAGCGCGAAAACGCCCTCCTCGCGGATCCGCCCGGCCGCGCCCTCCACGATGCGCTGCCTGGTCGCGGCACCCTTGCGGGTCAACGGCACGTGCCCTCCCGGTGCTGGTCGTCCTGCTCGTCCTGGTCATCCTGGTCGTCCTGGTTCTCGGGTCCTCGGGCCCGATCCTCGCGCAGCACGGGCCCCTCACGGGAGGAGCATCAGCTTGCCGGTGGTACGGCGGGACTCGATGTCCGCGTGCGCCCGGGCCGCCTCGGCCAGCGGGTAACGGCCGGAGACCCGCATGGTCAGCCGCCCGTCCAGGAGCAGGTCGAACAGCTCCCCGCTGCGCCGCACCAGGGCCTCGCGGGTGGCGACGTGGTGGTGCACCACCGGGTAGGTGAGCAGGATGCTGTTGGGCAGGTCCGTGGGCCGCAGCGTGGGCACGCCCATGAACGGGCCGTAGTACGCGTGCACCCCGTGCGGGCGCAGGGCCAGCTGCGAGGAGGCGAAGGTGTCGGCGCCGCCGCCGTCGTAGACGACGTCGGCCCCGCGGCCGCCGGTCAACTCCCGTACGGCCTCCTCGAATCCGGCGCCGGAGTGGACCAGCACCCGGTCGGCGCCGGCCTGCCGGGCGGCGGCGGCCTTCTCCTCGCGGGAGACCAGGCCGATCACGTTCCCGCCGCGGGCCTTGACCAGCTGGGTGAGCAGCAGGCCCACCCCGCCGGCCGCCGCGTGCACCACCGCCGTGTCGCCCGGGCCGATCCGGTAGGTCTCGGTGCTCAGGTGGTTGGCGGTCAGGCCCTGCATCAGCACACCGCCGGCGACTTCGTCCGGCACGCCGTCGGGCACCTTGACCAGGGAGACGGCCGGGACGGCGAGCAACTCGGCGTAGCTGCCCGGGTGGTAGAACCAGGCGACCCGCTCGCCGACGGCCAGGCCGTCCACCCCCGGACCGAGGGCGGTGACGTACCCCATGCCCTCGGCGCCCAGCACGGCGGGCGCCGCCCAGCCGCCGGTGCCCTGCGTACGGGCGCCGACGTCCATGTAGTTCACGCCGGCCGCCCCCAGACGCACCAGCGCCTCGCCGGGGCCCGGCACCGGGTCCGGCAGCTCGGTCCAGCGCATGACCTCGGGGCCGCCGTGCTCCTCGATCCTGATCGCGTGCATGGGGTGACCGCCTTCCTGTGCGGGCTCGTCCGGGAGGGAACGAACAGCACGGTAGGCAGCAGGAATTGGACCCTCAAGTCCAGAAAACCCGCAGGCGGAGGCGGAGGCGGCGCGGCAGGCGTCGCCCACGCCCGCTCGCGCCCGGCGGCGGGCGCATCGTTTCAGCCGTCGTCGAACCTTCGACGGATCGCACGGCATGCGGTCCCCCTATCCTGCTACGGCAGTTCGTGGGTCGGCGGCGGCGAGCTCGGACGGCCTCCGGCGGCGGCCGCGCCCGTACCCGTCCGGAGGAGAGGCGGCAGGATGACCACCGATCAGACAGTGGGGATCCCCGGCTGGGCGGAGGGCCGGGGAATGATCATCCGCGGGGGGACGGGCCGGAATGCCGACTCCCTGGTCCACTCCTACGCGCACGGCGGCCGGCGCGCGCTGCCGGTCGTCGTCTTCGCGCAGTCGACCGTACGGGACCAGACGGACGCGGCGGTCAGGAACCTGCTCGGGCGGGGGGACCGGCCCGAGTGGCTCGACCTCGTCGAGGAGGCGCCCGCCCCGGTCGTGGTCGAGGGCGCCGCCGTCGCCGCACGGCGCCGCCGGTCCGCCGACGGCCGCCTGTCGTGCGTGAGCTTCCCCTGGCGGGGGGCCTTCGTCGCCGTCGCCTCGTGGGAACACCCGCTCGACGCCGCGTTCTTCGCCTCGCTCGGCGCCGTCGCCCCCTAGGTCGCGGCGTCGCCGTCCCGGGCCGCTACCCGGCGGGAGCCAGCGGTACGGCGACGTCCGCCACGTGCTCGTCCGGGGCGGCGGTCGCCCAGTTGGGGTGGTACACCTCCCGGTCGGAGCCCGCGCGTTCGTGGCCGTGGTCGGCGAGCCAGGCGGCGACGGCGTCGTGGGCGGCGGCCATCGTGGCGAAGTCGCCCTGGCGCCGGGTCAGTTCGGTGTACGCCTCGCGGTGGGCGGGCTCGACGCGCAGCCCGAAGGGGCCCTCCGGTGCGAGGGCGGCCCCGGTGGGCGCGCAGACCTCGACCAGGGCGTCGGAGTCCTCGGACACCAGGCCGTGGTAGACGGCGAACAGCGGCCCGGACAGGCAGGCTCCGGCCTGCTCCAGCCGCGCGAACAGCAGCTGTGAGGCCTCCGCGAGGAAGCCGGGCAGCTCGGCGGCGCCCACGTGCCGCCGCACGAACAGCACCTGCTGCTCGGGCACGTCACGCTCGTTGATCTCGTACACGGTCGGGGTCCTTCCGGTCAGCACTGCTCGGGCGTAGCCCACCGCCTCCCGGCGGGCCGCGTGCACGTCCTCCTGCTCGCGCCAGTACGCGAGCAGCAGCTGTTCACCCTCGGAGCCGCCCGCGTCGAGCACGGCGGCGATCGGCGCCAGCGGCAGCCCGGCGGCACGCAGCAGCGCGATCCGCCGGGCCCGCTCGACCTGCCCGGGGCCGTAACGGCGCACCCCGCTGTACGGGTCGGTGACGGCGGGCCGCAACAGCCCCCGCTCGTCGTACAGCCGCAGGGCCTTGACGCTCAGCCTGGTGCGGGCGGCGAGCTCCCCGATGGTGATCAGTTCCTCTGGCACGCGGGCCACTGTGCCCCCTGCCCCTGGGGGAGGGGCAAGCCGGGGCCCGGGACCCGGAACCGGTTCGGGGCTTGACTTCAAGTCAGCTTGAGGAACCAGGCTGAGCGGCATGCCGAACGACACCGCACCCCTTCGCCGCTCCGCCCCTCCCCAGGCCGACCTGACGGACCGTCAGAGTTCCCCCGCCCTCCCGCTGGCCGACGCCGAGCTCGACGAGATCGCCGCACGACTGGCCGCCGGGGCGACGGTGGTCGGCATCGGGGAGTCCACGCGCTTCTCCCGGGAGACCTTCGGCGTACGGGACCAGCTGTTCCGCCGGCTGGTACGGGACCACGGCTTCCGCGCACTGGCCGTCCAGGACGGCGCCGGTGCCGCCGCGGCCCTCGACGCCTACGCGGGCGGCGGCGAGGGCACGGCCGCCTCCGCGCTGGCCGGCGCCTGGCGGCCGTGGCGCACCGAGGAGATGGCCGGCGCCCTGGAATGGATCCGGGCGTTCAACCGCGACCACGCGGGCGACCCGGTCCGGATCATCGGCGTGAAGCCGGCCCAGGCGGCGCCCGCCGACTACGACGCCGTCCTGGAGCACGTGCGCGCGGCGGCGCCGCAGCGGCTCGCGCAACTGGCGGCCCACCTGGACCCCATCCGCACCGCCCACGCCGTCGACGAACACGTGCAGCGCGCGCAGGGAGTCCACCCGGGGCGGCCGTTCGCCGAACACGCCCGCGACGCACTCGCGCTCGTCGCATCCCTCCCGGGCGGTGATCACGACGTGCTCGCGCGGATGCGGCTGATCCTGGAGTTCCACGAGCGCAGCGTCGCCGGCCGCGGCACCTACGCCGGCGAAGCCGAGGTGGGGGCCGACATCATCGCCGACTTCCAGCACGGCACCGGCCTGCGCACCGTCTACTGGGACGGCATCGCCCACACCTCCGCAGCCGAGACGGTACTGGGCCTGGCACCCGAGCGCGGCCCGCAGGCCACCGTCGGCAGCCTGCTGCGCAAGCACCACGGCGGGCAGTACGTCTCCGCGGCGATCGGCTTCCACCACGGCGACCTCGGCATCGCGCTCGTCCCCGACCCGGGCGCGGACCTGGTCGACGCGAAGCTCGGCGAGCCGGACCGGCCCGCCCGCTGGCTGGACCTGCGCCACGACGACGTCCGCAGCCGGTGGGACGGGCCGGCGAAAGCCCGTGTCATCAGCGGCGTCTACACCCCGGACCGCGACGCCGCCGAACACCTGGCCGTCGCCTCCCTGGCCGAAGCCTTCGACGTCCTCGTCCACCTCCGCGAGGTCACCCCGGTGCACTGGCTGTCGTGAGCCCGGCCGGGGGCCGGCCCGGGCCCCGGGCCCCCGGTCAGCCGACGGGGACCGGGACGCCCCGGATGAGGAGCGGAAGGCCGGCGCCGTGCTCCCAGGCGTCCCAGGCGTCCTCGACACGGCGGTACTGGTCATCGGCCATGACCCGGTGCAGCTTGGCCTGGGCGACCCAGTGCAGGGCGCGGACGCCCTGCGGAGGCTGGTACGGGCGGACGGCCCCGGCCTGCCGGGGCGTGACCACGCCGCCCGGGTAGACGAAGTCCAGGCCCTCGGGAAGATCATCGGTCGCGGGGGAGTAATCGACCGTGAGGATGGTGCGCAGCGGTAGGACGAGCCCGGTCTGCGTTTCGAGATGACGGCGGGCCGCGAGATGGGGCAGCTCGTCCTGCTCGGCGGAGCCGCCGGGCAGCGTCAGCCCGTCGTGGTGGACGGAGTCGACCAGGAGGACGAAGAAGTCGCCCGACCCTCCGGGATCCTCCCGCAGGACGAAGGCCTGGTGGCCCCATCGCCGTCCGGGGGGCTTGCTGACGAGGCGGGGCGACGTGCTCAACTCTGCTCCAGGTATGAGGAACTGCTGTCGGACGAGAGCGGCCACCCGTCGAACGGCCGACGCCGCGGCCTCCCGCAGGTGCCCGGCGCGAACTCCCGCGGATCCAGCGACCGGATCGCGGAGAGGGGGACCCGCCGCTGGGGTCCGCTCGCCCCCAGCGGCCGAAGCACCGCCCTGCCGAACACGGCCTCCACGAAGACGCCCTCACTCGGCTTCCCGTTCCCCGAGTCGCTGAAGTCCCGCACCACCTCGTGGAGTTGGAACAGGGGGTCGGGTCTCTGCGCGTCAGGCATAGGGTCTCCAGGAGTCGCGCTGCGCTTCCGGTAAATCACCGGCTGTAGCCATGTTGGCTCCTTGGACGCTACGATCACCAGGCTTCAACCTTCACGGTTCTGCCGAGTGACAAGGCAAGGGGAGTCATGGAGCCCGATGAAGACGATCAATCGCTCTCTCCTGCCGTGCGCTTCGGGAATGAACTCCGCAGGCAGAGGCGGGCGAGGGGCTGGTCTCAGGTCGAGCTCGGCAAGCGCATGGGCTACAGCCATGGTCTGATCTCTTACCTCGAAGGGGCTAAGAAGCCTGTAACCCGTAAATTTGCGGTTGCTGCTGACCGGGTCTTCGACACGGGTGGAGTCTTCGTCGAGCTGTGGCGCCGGATCTCGAATGCCAGCCTGCTGGAAGGATTCGAGGAGTACGTCGATGCTGAGATGCGGTGCCGAAAGATCCGCACCTTTGAGTTAAACGTGATCCCAGGCCTGTTCCAGACAGAGGCGTACGCAGCGGCCTTGGCAAGCGCGGCAGTCCTTCGCGGCAGCATCAGCCAATCCCAAGCCGTCGAGCGAGTCGACTTCCTGATGGGGCGCCAGCAGGTGCTTCATCGTGTTCCACCGCCGACGGTGCACGCTGTCATGGATGAGAGCTGTCTCCTGCGCCCAGTGGGGGGCCGTGATGTCATGCTCCACCAGCTCCGGCACCTTGAGAGCCTCGCCGAGCTTCCGACCCTCACGCTGCAGGTGGCGCCTTTCGCCCTTGGGGAGCATGTCCCGTTTACGATGCCGGTCGTCTTGCTGACCCTGCGAGACCGCTCGGTTGTCGGCTATGCCGAGTCCCAAGCGCGTGGCATCGTGGAGCGGGGGCGGAAGACGGTCGAAGCCTGGGACAGTGACTACGATCAACTCCAGGTGGAGTCACTGTCCAAAGTGGCCTCGCTCGACGTGATTCGCGCTGCTCGGAAGGACCTTGAATGATCGGCCCCACTCTCGACCTGGCCGGCGCCAGATGGCAGAAGTCCGGCTTCAGCAACAACGGGGGCAACTGCGTCGAGGTGGCACCCGGCTTCCTTGGCGTAATGCCTGTTCGTGACTCCAAGGACCCCGACGGTCCGGCCCTGATCTTCCCGGCCGAGGCCTGGGTGTCGTTCGTTGCTGCTGTCCGCAGCGGGGAGTTCGGCGAAGTCTGAGAGGAGCGTCATGATTCCCCGTCTAGACCTGTCCGACGCCGCATGGTTCAAGAGCAGCTACAGCCAGCAAGGCGGTGACTGCCTTGAGGTCGCGCAAGGCTCTGGTGACCTGATGCCGGTCCGCGACTCGAAGGATCCCCAGGGCCCGGCTCTGGTCTTTCCCGCCGAGGCGTGGGTGTCGTTCGTTGTCGCTGTCCGTGGTGGCGAGTTCGGTGAAGTCTGAGAGGAATGCCATGACCGACCGCGTGGATCTGTCCGGCGCCTTCTGGGTCAAGTCCTCGTACTCCAACAACGGGGGGTCTTGCGTCGAGGCGGCACCCGGCTTCGCCGGCGTGATGCCTGTTCGTGACTCCAAGGACCCGCAAGGCCCGGCTTTGGTCTTTCCCGCCGAGGCGTGGGTGTCGTTCGTTGTCGCTGTCCGTGGTGGCGAGTTCGGTGAAGTCTGAGAGGAGCGTCATGATTCCCCGTGTAGACCTGTCCGACGCCGCATGGTTCAAGAGCAGCTACAGCAACAACGGCGGTACTTGCGTCGAGGTGGCTCCTGACTTCCCCGGCCTGGTCCCGGTCCGTGACTCGAAGGATCCTCAGGGCCCGGCTCTCGTCTTCCCCTCGGCGGCTTGGGCGTCGTTCGTCGCTGCTGTCCGTGGTGGGGAGTTCGGCTCGGTCTGAACCTCACATGTCGCAGGCCCGGACCGCCTCCGCAAGCGGTCCGGGCCTGCGGGCGTGATCGATGTCACGCTCCAGAACTGAAACCCCGCCAGTTCGTTGGTCAGTCTGACCACGGGACTGGTCAGTCGACAGACAGCGCGGGGGCACCATGGCGGATGACGGGGCGAAGGCGGGTGGGCCGGAGTTCAAGGTCCGGCCGGGGGAGTTGACGGACGCCGCGCCGACCTTCGAGAACCAGAGCAAGGCGCTGAAGACGGCGCTCGACACGCTCAAGCGCAGTCTGGCCGACGCGGGCAGTCCGTGGGGTGGTGACAAGCAGGGCAACGAGTTCGCGACGGCGTACAACGGTCCGCACGACAAGGTGCTCTCGGCGCTGGACGTCCTGGTCCAGGGGCTCGGCAGCATCGGCGCGGGGCTGCGCGCGCATGCCGACAACCATGCCGGGGCCGACGGCCACGCCAAGAACCTGCTGTCGTGACCCGCCCCGTCCCTTGCCTCGGGCCGGCCCGTGGGTGAGTCCACGGTCGCGAAGGCCGTCCAGAAGGTCACCGGCATGTGGTGGCCGGATGCCGACCCGGACAAGCTGCGCAAGGTCGCCGACGCGTGGGAGGCGATGGCCACCGCCATCGACAACGTCACCGCGCCCACCAATCAGGCCGCGGCCGCCATCGTGGCCAACAACCACGGCCCCGCGATCGACGCCTTCGGCACGTTCTGGGGCCGGTACTACGGCGGCAAGGACAGTGCGGGCAAGGGCAAGGGCTGGTTGCCCGACACCGCGGAGGCGTGCCGCAGTCTGGCCAAGGCGCTGCGCGAGTTCGCCCACGAGGTCGACAAGGCGATCAAGAAGCTGGAGGAGGAGGCCGCGATCGTCGGCGGCACCCTGCTCGTGGGTGGCGCCCTGGCGTTCGTCACTTTCAGCATCTCGGCGGACATCGCCGTCGCCACCGCCGCGGGCATTGTCGCCACCGCCGCGTCGGTCGGTGTCGCGGTCTCCGAGGTCGTGGCCACGATCGCGGCGACGATCCTGGTCGGTGCCGTCTTCGGTGCGGTCGAGGCGATCGCCGTGGACGTCGCCGTCGCTCAGCCGATTCGGGTGGAGTTCTTCGGTGACGGCGGCTACAGCCTCACCGAGGCCGCCGACTCGGCCGAGACCGGCGGCATCATGGGTGCGGCCGGCGGCGGGCTCGGCGCCGGCGGCCGCGTCGTCGTCAACGCCGCCGAGCGCGCCGAGAGCGCGTCCGTCGTCCTCGCCGGCCTGGCCAAGGCCGCCAACGCCGCCGACACCCTCCCCGGGCGCATGATCACCGGCGCCGGCCTCAGTGTCGGCTACGACGCCGAGTTCAAGACCGGGCCCGTCATGCCCCTCGACGTCGTCGTCGGCGCTGCCGGCGGCGCGGCAGGACCGCGCGGACGTCCCGGCGAGAACGTTCCGCGCGGCCCGAGGCATGCCAAGCCAGTCGAGCTGCCGATGCCCGGGAAGCTGCCGCTTGAGTACGTTGAGGAGCACCCGAGCATCGCGAAGGTGAAGTCGGAGCTGGCGCGCGTGCCGGACGAGATCTTCGACAAGGTCTGGGACCATCTGAAAGAGGTGCCGGGCGGTGGGGTCAGTATCGGTCCCAGGCCTATCACGCAACTTCCGGGTGGCTACCATCTCTCCGGCGTCAACCCGGTAGGAGGCACTTCACCGGCGGATTACATAGCTGGTATGTACCTCCCCGGCCAGCGTAGACTTCTGGTCAATTCGATTGCCGAGACGCCCAGTAGTGCTGCTGTCCATGAGTTCGGGCACGCGGTCGATGATGCCTATGGCAAGTTAAGTCGTCAGCCGGAGTGGCAGCACGTGCAACAGCAGGTCATGGACCGGATCGGCAACAACCCGCATCTGACTCCGTACCTCCGCCAGCCGCACGAGTACTTCGCCGAGGCGTTCAATAACTGGACCGCCAAGACGCTGGACCAATTCACTTACGGCGACCGCGAGGCAGCACAGATTCTGAAGGAGTATTTTGAGCGAGCATTTTGAGCCCTATGAAGTCACGGACTACCCGATGCTTGACGCCAATGGCGTCACCATCTGGCTGAAGTTCGGTGGAATGACCGCGGCGGGGGACTTTTACGACGGGTGGCACAAGTTCGTGCCGGGGGATCCGCGCTACGACGAACTCCTCCCGCAAGCACGGCAGAATCCGCAGGTGGTCGCGGAGAGCACGGCCCCGATCTACCCCAAGACCATGGCCAGGCTCGACGAGATGCAGCGCAAGACGCGGGAGCGGAACGCGGAGCAGTAGCAGGACCCCCGTGGGACTGGTTCGTTCGCAGGTACTGCCGCGCAAGCCACGGGGCGGCGCAGATTCGGAGGACTACTTTGAGCGAGCATTCCGATTCCGAGACCTACCACGTCACCGGGCATCCGATGCTCGACGCCGATGGCGTCACCATCTGGCAGCGTTACGGCGGGAAGGCCCCGGAGGGGTTCTTCTACGACGGGTGGCACAAGTTCGTGCCGGGAGACGCCCGCTACGACGAGCTGCTCCCGGCGGCACGGCAGCTGCCGCTGGTTGTCGCAGAGAGCACGGCCCCGGTCTACCCCGAGACCTTGGCCATGCTGGACGAGATGCAGCGCAAGACGCGGGAGTGGCAAGCGGAGCACGAGCAGTCCTGACATTCCGCAGGCCCGGGCCGCTCCCACATGCGGTCCGGGCCCGCGGACGTCTCCGCCGCGCAAGCCGCGAGGCGGTGCCGATTCCGGAGGAGTACTTTGAGCGAGCACTCTGATTCAGAGACTTACCACGTCACCGGGAACCCGAGGCTCGACGCCGATGGCGTCACCATCTGGCAGCAGTACGGCGGAAAGGCCCCGGAGGGGTTCTTCTACGACGGGTGGCACAAGTTCGTGCCGGGGGATCCTCGTTACGACGAGCTGCTCCCGGTGGCACGGCAGTATCCGCTGGTCGTCGCGGAGAGCAAGGCCCCGGTGCGCCCCGAGAACTTGGCCAAGGTGAAGGCGATGCTGCGCTGGACGCGCGAGCGGGACGCGGAGCACGAGCAGGCCTGACATGCCGCAGGCCCGGGCCGCTCCCACATGCGGTCCGGACCTGCGGACGTTTCCGCGCCCCTCTTACGAGCCGGCGGTGGCGGCCTCCAGCGTGGTGGCCATCACCGGGCTGGTGAAGGTGTTCGTGGCGTCGCCCGTGGACTCGTGGTACGAGCCCCACTTGAGGTAGTTGCGGTTGCCGTCCCAGGTGGTGCCCTTGAAGGTGCCCGAGCCGGTGGTGAAGGTCTGCTTCTTGCCGTCGAACCAGAAGTCGATCGTTCCGTCGGTGCGGCCCAGGCGGATCTTCAGCGCGTAGGAGTGCCACTGGCCGTTGGCCGTCGGCGCGGTCCACAGGGTGTGCGCGACGTGGTCGGTGTCCCACTCCTGGAGCCGGATGCGGCCGTTGGTCGCGTCGATCTCGATCGGGTGGTTGGCCGTGTCGGTGCTGGGGTCGCACTTCAGCTGGAAGACGTAGCGGCTGTTGGCGTCCTTGATGTCCACTTTGGACGACCAGCCCAGGTAGAAGGTGTCGCCGTTCTTCAGGTCGGGGCTCAGCGTCTCGCAGCGTTCCTGCCCGGCGGCCTGGTAGGCCCGCCACACCTTGCCCTTGGCGGTGTCGTTCACGACCTTGAAGTTTCCCGAGGCGCACTGCACGGCGGCGAAGGAGGACGCCCCCTTGCTGGTGCTCGGGGTCCACAGGACCTGCCCCGCCGCGCTGCTGGGGGTCACCGAGGCCCAGGAGAGTGCGAGCACGGCGGCTGCCACGCTCCCGTAGGCGAGCTTGCGGCGGTCGGTCAGGTCGGACATGCCTCTCCCGGGGTGGTCGGACGGTCTGCGTGGGCGTATGCAGCGATTCGACCATCCGTCGGGCCCGCGAACCAGGCGGAATCACGGGCGGAAGTAACCCCGGGGCCACTTCCGCCCGTGTCCTCGCGGAAGAAACCGGAGGATGTCCCGGCCTTCAGATCGGGAAGGAATCCGGCTTCCCACGCGGCGGGTCCTAGGCAGCCGAATCATCGTCGAGGTGCTCCGGCGTTCCGGCGAGCAGATGGACGATCTGCGAGTTGAGGGACTGTCGCTCACGTCTGGCCTGGCCGGTCAGCCATGTATGGGTGTCGGCGGGTAGCCGTAGCGTGATGCGCGATCCATGGTCCACGCCTCAAGTCCATTGTTAATCTGACACCATGACGACACCGCAGAACTCGGAGGGTGCCGGGCATGCTCGGTACACCTACCGGCTTCGCGTGTCGTCCACTGCTCTCACCGCCCTCATGGGTGAGTGGGGCCGGTGTCGGTGGGTGTGGAACGAGTGCGTGGCAAAGTCCCGTCAGCGGCACATCGCCAACCGGGACCGGCCCGATGGCGAGCCGAAGGTGACTTGCGGTCCGGCCGAGCTGGACAGGATGCTGACCGAGGCCCGAGCCGTGATGCCATGGTTGCGCGACGGTGCGTCGGTGCCGCAGCAGCAGGTGATACGGGACTTCGCCAAATCCCGTGCGAAGGCCCAGAAGGACATCAAAGCGAAGCTGCCGGTCAGGCAGCGGGCGGGGATGCCCAAGCCGAAGAAGAAGGGTGAAGCGCCACCCTCTCTCAACTACACGCGGCGTGGCTTCAGGATCAAGGACGGACGCTTGCTCCTCGCCGGCGGCATTTCACTGACGGTGGTGTGGTCGCGGGAACTGCCCACCGATCCGTCCAGCGTGCGCGTGTACCAGGACGCCGTCGGCCACTGGTATGCCTCCTTCGTCGTCCCTGCAACCATCGCGGCGCTTCCGGACACCGGCCGTGTGATTGGCATCGACTGGGGCGTGAAGGAGATCGCGACCACCACCAGCGACGATCACGACCTTCCCCATATCGAATGCGGCAAGCGGGCACGGGCGAAGCTGGCCAGATATGACCGGATGATGTCCCGACGCAAGCCCAAGAAAGGCCAGCCTGGATCGAAGGGATACAAGCACGCCAAACGTCAGCGGGCCAAGCTGTGCAGGAAGGTTGCGCGACAGCGGCAGGATGCCGCCCGCAAGTGGGCCAAGTCCGTTGTCCGCGACCACGACCACATCGCGGTCGAGGACTTCCGCCCGAAGTTCCTCGCCAAGACCACCATGGCCAAGAAGGCCGCCGACGCCGCCATCGGCGCGACCAAACGAGCCCTGATCGAGACGGGTCGTAAGCACGGGCGGACCGTGCACCTGGTGCATCCCGCGCACACCACGATGGACTGCGCGCACTGCGGAGCGAGAGCCAAGCACGCACTGCCGCTGGGAACGCGCACCTATACCTGCACCGCGTGCGGAATCTCGTCCCCCAGGGACAAGAACTCCGCCCGCGTCATGCTCATCCGGGCTGGTCTGACCCCGGCTGGCGTCGAGTGCGTAGGACGTGGGCGTCCGTAGGGCGACCATGCGGCACGAGTCAGAAATCTCCCACCTTCAAGCGGGGGAGCAGTCAACGTGCAGCTTCCAGCGCACGCCGAGATCCATGATGAGGTATCGCTTTCTCTGTACTTCCGGGTAATGTTCCGCACCATTCTGGTGGCCGCCGGGTGTTCCGCCGAATCGCCGCGTCCCGTCCGTGCGTTCCAGGGGCCCGGCATCATGCCTGGTCAGAGCCTGCCCGGGCGTTCCAGCGTCCCGGACTGCCCGGGACCGCTGGCAGCCGGGACGGATCACCGCGCACGCTTCGGTCATCCGGCGGGCGGCGTCCCGCCGCCCGGGCGGCTCCCGTGATCGACATGCCGTCCGTCGTCATATGCTTGTCACATGAATGAGGGGCGGGTCTTGGATTTCCGACTGCTGGGCTCGGTGGCCGCGGTGGCCCCGGACGGTCGGGAGCTGCCGACCGGGTCCGCCAAGCGCCGCAGCCTGCTGGCCATGCTGCTGCTGAACCCCGGCGCGCCGGTCACCGTCGACCGCCTCACCGAGACCCTCTGGGACGAGGAACCGCCCCGGCACTCACGCACCGTCATCCACAACCACATCTCGGGCCTGCGCGCCCTGCTCGCCGCGCACGGCGCGCCCGACGGCGGCGTCGAACTGGTCACCGACGGCGGCGCCTACCAGCTGCGGGTGCCCGAACTCGCGGTGGACACCGCCCGCTTCGAACACCTCCTGCGCTCCGCCCGGTCGACCCCCGACACCGCCGACACGATCGCTGCGCTCCAGGAAGCACTCGCGCTGTGGCGCGGCCCCGCACTCGCCGGCACCGCACCCAGCGTCCCGCTGCAGTGCGCCGCGCACGCCCTGGAGGAACTGCGCCTCGCCGCCGTCGAGGAACTCGCCCGCGCCCACGGCCGGCTCGGCGACCACGGCGCGGCGGCCGGCGTGCTGTCCACCGAGGCCACCATGAACCCGCTGCGCGAGCCGCTGGTCACCGCGCTCGTCCTGGCGCTCGGCCGGGCCGGGCGGCGCTCGGAGGCGCTCGACTGGTTCCACCGCACCCGCCGGGCCCTGGCCGAGGAACTGGGCATCGACCCCGGCCCCGAACTCGTCGAGGCCTACGACTGCCTGCTGCGCACCGACGCCGCCGCCCTGCGGCCCGGCCGGGTCCCGCCGCCGCGGGTGCCCACCGTCGGCGGCCCGTCCTGCGCCGACACCCCGGCGCCCGGACGCGGCACCGCCGAACCCGCCCCGGAGCCCGTACGCGGCACCGCCGCACCCGCACCCACCCCCGCCCCGGCCGCCCCGGTCACCGCCGCCCCCGCCCCGGTCGCGCCGCCCGTCCCCGTCCCCGCCGCCGCCGGGCCCGCCCCCGCGCCCCGCCCGCCGCGCGCCACGCCCTGGCCCTTCCCCCGCCGCCCGCGCGGCTTCTCCGGCCGGGAGGACGAACTGGCCGCGCTCGACCGGGCCACCGCCGGCCCCGGCGCGATCGCCGTCGTCACCGGCGGCGCCGGCGTCGGCAAGACCACCCTCGCCCTGTACTGGGCCCACCGCCGCCAAGGCGACTTCCCCGACGGCCGGCTGTTCGTCGACCTGTGCGGCCACAGCCCGCTGCCCGAACGCTCCACCCCCGCCGTCCTGCGCGAACTGCTGCTCGGCCTCGGCCTGCCCGCCGAGCAGATGCCCGCGACCCCCGAGGCCCTGGCCGCCCGCTACCGCGAACTGACCGCCGAGCGCAGGATGCTCATCGTCCTGGACAACGCCCGCCGCTCCGACCAGGTCCGCCCGCTGCTGCCCGACGGCGACGGCTGCATCACCCTGGTCACCAGCCGCGACCGGCTCGGCGGCCTGGTCGCCTCCGACGCCGCCCGCCCCGTCCCGCTCGCCGAACTGTCACCGCCACAGGCCGTCACCCTGCTCGCCGCCACCCTCGGCGCCGACCTGGTCGCCGCCGAACCCGAGGCCGCCGCCCGCCTGGCCGGCCTGTGCGACGGCCTGCCGCTCGCCCTGCGCCTGGCCGCCGCCCGCGTCGCCACCGGCCCGGCCCGCGACCTGGCCGGCCTCGCCGACGAACTGGCCGACGAACAGGGCCGGCTGGGCATCCTCGACGTCGAGGACACCAGCGTCGCCGCCGCCCTCGCCCTCACCGTCCAGCACCTGCCCGGCTCCGCCCGCCGGATGTTCCACCGCCTCGGCACCCACACCGGCACCACCCTCGACAGCCGCACCGCCGCCGCCCTCGCCGACTGCAGCCCCGCCGAGGCCTCCGGCGCCCTCGGCCGGCTCGCCACCGCCCACCTCCTCGTCGAGATCGGCCGCGACGCCTACGCCCTCCACGACCTCGTCCGCCTCTACGCCCGCAGCCTGCCCGGCGACATCGACGACGAGGTGCTGCCGCGCCTGCTCGACCACCTGCTGAACACCCTGGTCGCCGCCTGCGACGCCGCCGAACCGGGCAGCGAACCCTGCTGCACCCTGCCGCCCGGCACCCGGCGCCCCGCCGACGTCCGCCCCTTCCCGGACCGTGCGAGCGCGCTCGCCTGGTACACCGCCGAGCGCGACACCCTGCGCGGCGCGGTCGAGGCGGCGGTCGCGGCCGGGCTGCACGACCGGGCCTGGCGCCTGGTCCTGCTGCAGTGGCCGCTGATCGTGTGGCAGGTCCGGGACGGCTGGGTGCCGCTGCTCGAACACGGCCTGGCAGCCGCCGAGGCCGACGACGACCCGGCCGCCCAGTCCCGCGCCCGCGCCCTGCTCGGCTGGGTCCTGCTGGAGGAGGGCCGCCACGAGCAGGCCCTCGTCCACCTGGAACGCGCCCCCGACCTCGCCGCCCGGGCCGGCGACGGCACCGCCCAGGCCGTCGCCCTGATGAACCTGGCCGTCGCCCTCGGCCGCTACGGTCCCAACGCGCGGGTCCGCGGCCTGCTGGTGCGCGCCCTCTCGCTGTCCGAGCGGGCCGGGCGCGCGGACCTGGTCGCCCTCGCCCGCCAGCACCTCGCCCAGGAGTGCCTGAGCGCCGGCGCCCCCGAGGACGCCGCCCACCACGCCGCCCGCGGCCTGGCCGTCGCCGAACCGCCCTTCCCCGCCGCCCGCCGCGTCCTGCTGCAGACCCTCTACGGCCGCGCCCTCGCCGCCACCGGCCACCCGGAGGAAGCCGCCCTCCACCTCGAAGCCGCCGTCCGCGCCGCCCGCGCCCACCAGTACGGCGAGGGCGAGGCGGGCGCCCTGGCGGCCCTGCGGGCCCTCCCGGCCACGGCCGCCCCCGGGGCAGCGGCAGCGGCCACGCCGGCGCGGGCCACGGCCACGGCGACGGCGACGGCCGGGGTGTACGGCCGGGGGCCCTGCTGACCCCGGCCGGGCGCGGTGCGCGTCCCCGGCCGACAGCGGGTCAGGCGCCGAGGAGGCCGCTGACCAGCCGGCCGGCGTACGCGGCGTCGAGCCCCGCCGGGCGGAAGAGGATCCGGTACATCAACGGGGCGACGACGCGGTCCACCGCCTCCTCGACCCCGGGCGGCTGCTCCCCGCGTTCGCGGGCGCGGGCGAACACGGTGTCGAGCTGGTCGGCGGCGTAGGCCGAGCACCGGCCGGCGTTGCCGCCGTCCGGGTCGCCGAGCAGGGCGTCGCGCACGTAGGCGCGGCCCGCGGGGGAGGCCATCTCGTCGAGGAACTGCTCAGCCCAGGCCGTCAGGTCGCGCCGCAGGTCGCCGTGGTCCGCCGGCGCGGTGTCGGGCCGCAGGCGCTCCACCGCGACGTCCGACAGCAGCTCCTGCAGGTCGCCCCAGCGGCGGTAGACCGTCGAGGGGGTGACCCCGGCCCGCTGGGCGACCATCGGCACCGTCAGCCCGTCCCGGCCCGCCTCCGCCAGCAGCTCGCGCACGGCGGTGTGCACCGCCGCCTGGACCCGGGCGCTGCGCCCGCCGGGGCGCACCATCTGCCTGCCACTCATGGGGCCATCTTAAAGCGCAGCCGTTGCGTTTAGCCCGGCCCGGCGCAACCCCCGGCCGCCCGGCCCGGCTCCCGCGACCCGGCCCGGCTCCCGCGACCCGGCCCGGTTCCCGCGGCCCAGCCCGACCCGGCTCTCGCCGCCCGGGCCGCCCGGGCCCGTCAGTCGGCCGCCGGGGCGAGGGTGCGGACCGGGTGGGTGCGCTCGTGGGCCTGGGCGACCCGCAGCAGGGTGTGTTCGCCCAGGGGGCGGGCGAGCAGCTGCATGCCGATCGGCAGGCCGGCCGGGTCGTGGCCGACGGGCAGGGACAGGGCGGGTGCGCCGGTGATGTTGGCGGGGGCGGACAGCCGGACGTAGGCGTCGGGGACGCTCTCGGTGGTGCCGTCGGGCCATTCGACGCTCTCCTGGCCGGCCGGCACGGCGGTCATCGGGACGGCCGGGGCGGCGATCACGTCGACCTGCTCCCACAGCCGCGCCCACTCCTGCCGCATCAGGGTCCGGGCGCGCTGGGCGCGCAGGTGGTCCGTGGCGCTCATCAGCGCCCCGGCCTCCAGCAGGACGCGGACGTCCTCCCCGTAGCGTTCGGGCGCCGAGCGCAGGGCGGCCTCGTGGTAGGCGGTCGCCTCGGGGACCATCAGGCCCCAGTGGGTGGCCCGGATGTAGCGGGTGAGCGGGATGTCGACCGGGACGAGCGTGGCGCCGAGCTCCGCCAGGTGTCCGACGGCCCGGCGGACGGCGCTCTCCACCGGCTCGGTGACGCGGTCGAAGTAGTAGGTGCGCGGCACGCCGACGCGAAGGCCGGTCAGGTCGTCGTCCGGGTGGGGCCGGTGCTCGGGGGCGGGGACGTCGAGCGAGGCGGGGTCGCGCGGGTCGTGGCCGGCCAGGGCGGCCAGCACGAGGGCGGCGTCCTCGGCGGTGCGGGTGAGCGGTCCGACGTGGTCCAGCGACCAGGACAGCGGGGTGACGCCGTGGCGGGGGATCAGCCCGTAGGTGGGCTTGAGGCCGACGACGCCGTTGAGCGCGGCGGGCACCCGGATCGACCCGCCGGTGTCGGTGCCCAGGGTGAAGGGCGCCGCGCCCGCGGCCACGGCGGCCGCCGAGCCGCCGCTGGAGCCGCCGGCGATCCGCTCGCGGTCCCAGGCGTTGCGGGTCCGCGGGGTGACCAGGCCGTACGCGAACTCGTGGGTGTGGGTCTTGCCGACGAGGACGGCGCCGGCCGCCGCGAGCCGGGCGGTCACGGTGGCGTCGGCCTCCGCGCGGTGGCCCTCGCGGACCAGGGAGCCGGCCCCGGTGGCCAGGCCCGCGACGTCGATCAGGTCCTTCAGGGCGACCGGGACGCCGTGCAGCGGCCCGCGCGGCCCGCTGCGGGCGATCTCCCGTTCCGCCTCGCGCGCCCCCTCGCGCGCCCGCTCGGCGGTGACCTCGGTGTAGGCGCCGAGGCCGGGCTCGACGTGCTCGATGCGGTCGAGGACCGACTCCACCAGGTCGACGGGGGACAGGCGCCGGGCGCCGATCTCCCGCGCGGCGGCGGCCAGTGACAGCTCGTTCGGCTGCATCACGCCACCTCCGTGCCGTGGTCGGGCACCGCGCGGTAGGCGGCGGCCGGCGGGGTGTCCGCGAGGTCCAGCTCCCGCAGGACGGCGACCACCGAGCGGATGTGCTCGGCGGTGGCCGCGACCGCGGCGTGCCGGTCGGCGGGCAGCGGGACGCCGGCGCGGGCGGCCTGGCGGGCCGCCTCCGGCGGGGTGAGGTCGTCGGTGGGCATGGGTCCTCCCCTTCCAAAAGCTAACGGTTTGCTTTAGGTGACTGTAGGTTCTACCGTCTTCCTAACGCAAACGCGTTGCGTTTGGATCGGTCCGGCCCCCGGGCCGCCGCCCGCACCGAAGGAGCAGCCCATGTCCGCCCCCGCCGCCACCCCCGCTCCCGCATCCGCATCCGCCCCGACCTGGACCGTCGGCGACATCACCGTCCACCGCATCGACGAGATCGCCCTGCCCCGCGAGACCGGCCCCTGGCTCCTGCCCGACGCCACCCCCGAGCTGGTGGCCGGTCAGGACTGGCTGCACCCCCACTTCGCCGACCCGGACGGCACGCTGCGCCTGGCCAGCCACACCTTCGCGTTCACCGTCGGCGGCCTGCGCGTCCTCGTCGACACCGGCATCGGCAACGGCAAGCAGCGCGCCAACCCCGCCTGGCACGACCTGGACACCGACTACGAGCAGCGCCTGGCCGCCGCCGGCTTCCCCGCCGACGCCGTCGACCTGGTGATCCTCACCCACCTGCACGCCGACCACGTCGGCTGGAACACCCGCAGCGTGGACGGCCGCTGGGTCCCCACCTTCCCCGGCGCCCGCTACCTCACCTCCCGCACCGAGCGGGAGTTCTGGGCCGGATACCCGATGGAGGACGCACGCCGGCAGATGTTCGAGGACTCCGTCCTCCCGGTCGAGCAGGCCGGCCTGCTCGACCTCCTCGACGTCCCCGCCGAGGGCCTCGCCGTCGCCCCCGGCCTGCGCCTGCTGCCCACCCCCGGCCACACCCCGGGCCACGTCGCCGTCGAACTGACCAGCCGCGGCCGCACCGCGCTGATCACCGGCGACTGCGTCCACCACCCCGTCCAGCTCGCCCACCCCGCCGTCGGCGCCTGCGTCGACATCGACCCCGAGCGCTCCCGGGCCACCCGCCACGACCTGCTCGCCTCGCTCGCCGACACCGGGACCCTCCTGCTGGGCACCCACTTCGCCCCGCCCACCGCCGGGCGCGTCCGCACCCACGGCGACGCCTACCGCCTGGAGCCCGTCCCCGCGGCCTGAGCCGTGAGCCGCACGGTCGCCGGACCGGTCCCGCGCGGCCGGTAGAACGCCCCGCGGCAAGGGAAGTGACGTCGCATCAGTGACGGCGGGGCGCCACCGTGCCCGAACGGTTCGTCCCCGCCGCCCCGCCCGCCCCGCCCGACCGAGGGAGCCGCGATGACCGTGCCGCCGCCGCCGGACCGACCGAGCGAACTGCTGGAGCTCTACAAGCTCGCCGTGGAGATGGCCGACCGCGTCTCGGCCCGCCGGGGCACCGCGAACACCTTCTTCCTGTCCGTGCAGACCGCCCTGGTCACCCTGATCGGATTCGGCATACCCCGGCTCTCCGAGTCCCCGTGGTGGGTGCCGACGGCCGTGGCGCTGGCCGGCATCACCCTCTCCGTCGCCTGGTGGATGCAACTGCGCAGCTACCGGGACCTCAACGCCGCCAAGTTCAAGGTCATCAACGCCCTGGAGGACGAACTCGCCGCGCGGATCTACACCGACGAGTGGGACACCCTCAGGAACGCCTCCCGCCGCGGCCGTTGGCACAAGCACTACACCGAACTCGGCACCACCGAGCGGGCCGTGCCGGTCGTCTTCGCGGCGGCCCACCTGATCCTCCTCACCGGCACCCTGGTCAGCGGCACACTGTCCCCATGAGCCACCTCGACCCGATCGCCGACCTGATCCGCGACTGCCTGCCCACGGAGGCGAGACCTCCCGCGGGCTCCGACGACCTGTTCCGCATCTACGCCGTCCTGCTCCAGGCCAAGGGCGAAGCGGTCACCGACGAGGACGTCCACAACGCCTGGACCGCCTGGACCCAGGCCACCGACGACACCCACCGGGCCCTGGTGCCCTTCGACGAACTCGACGCCCCCACCCGTGCCCTCGACACCCCGTACACGCTGGCCATCCGCACCGCCGCCCGCAAACTCCACCACCCCACGGCCTGACGGCGTCCGGGAGCGCGGCACGGTACGTACCAGTAGGTACAGTACGGGGGGCGGGCGGTTCGCCGACCACCCGCCCGCCTCGCGGACGGGTTTCACGAAACCTCCACCCCGGGAGGCCGCATCGATCGGCGGGCACCGGGTATCCGGGGCGTTCGACCGTGCCGACACGAGGAAGGGAATCCGATGGTCACGCCCACTGGTGAACTGCCCGTTTCCGCCGATCCGTCGACGGGCGCCCCGTCGTCCCGTCCGGCCGTGCCCGACGCGGGGCCACAGGGCCTGCTGCCGCCGCAACTCGCCGCGGTCGACGACCCGCGGCAGATCGCCCCGGCCGACGCGCGGGAGCTCACCCGGGTGCTGCTGCGCCGCCTCGCCGCCCTGGACGAGGGGACGCGCGAGTACTCCTACGTCCGCGCCACCCTGGTGGAGATGAACCTGTCCCTGGTGCGGTTCGCGATCCGCCGCTTCCACACGCACCGCGAGCCCCAGGAGGACCTGCTGCAGGTCGGCGCGGTCGGCCTGATCAAGGCCATCGACCGCTTCGACCCCGGCCTGGGCGTCGAGTTCACCACCTTCGCCGTGCCGACCGTCCTCGGCGAGATCCGCCGCCACTTCCGCGACACCACCTGGGCCGTCCACGTCCCGCGCCGCCTCCAGGAACTGCGCATCACCCTGGCCCGGGCCCAGGAGGACCTGGCGCAGGAGCTGGACCGCGCACCCACCGTGGCCGAACTCGCCGACCGCCTGGGACTCTCCCCGGAGGAGGTGATCGAGGGCATGACCGCCGCCAACGCGCACACCGCGGGCTCCCTGGACACCGGCACGGACGACGACGACCGCCCCGGCCCGCTGGGCGAGCGCCTCGGCGAGGACGACCGGGACCTCGCCCTCGTCGAGGACCTGGTGGCGCTCAAACCGCTGGTCGCCGCGCTGCCCGAGCGCGAACGCCGCATCCTGTCGATGCGCTTCTGCGAGGACCTGACGCAGTCCCAGATCGGCGAACGCCTCGGGCTGTCCCAGATGCACGTCTCCCGGCTGCTGAGCCGCACCCTGCGACGCCTGCGCGAGGGTCTGGAGGACTCCTGACCGTGCGCCGCGGGGAAACCGCCCGGAGCGGGGCCGGTTCACGCCCCCCTGCTTGGCCGACGGGCGCGACCTCCCTAAGGTCGGAGGGCACGGACATGGAGGGGACGACGATGATGCCATCCGACGACGACCGGCGGGACACCGTCCTGGCGGCCGCCGAGCCCCGGACGGAGCCCGCGGTGCGGACCCGCCCCGGCGCCGGCGGCGCGCTGGTGTGCGCACTGGAGGGCGACCTCGACATCGAGACGCTCGCGCCGGCCGCCGACGCGCTCACCACCCTGGTCGCACAACGCCCCCGGGCGCTGGTGATCGACCTCGCGCAGGTGGGCTTCTGCGACTCCTCCGGCCTGAACCTGCTGCTCAAGACCCGCCTCGCGGCGGCGGAGGAGGGGGTGGCCCTGCACCTGGCCGCGGTGTCCCCCACCGTCATGCGGGTGCTCGAACTGACCGGCGCCCAGGCGGTGTTCTCCCTGCACCCGTCGGTCGAAGCGGCCCTGGCGGCCTGAGCCCGGCAGGCCCCGGTCCCCCCTGCGGCCGGTCCCGCGCGGGCCGCGCCGTTCGGACCCGACCCGGGCCCGGGCCGGTGCATAATCCCGAAAGCGCCGGGAAACCGACCAAGCGACAACCGCCGTCGATCCGAAGGGGTGCCCTCACATGACGATGAGCCGGGGAACCCTGGACGGTGATCCCCACCGGACCGGGCCCGCGCTGCCCCCCGGCGGCCAGCGCCGGCGGCTGACCCTGGCCGGGCTCCCCAAACCGGTCGCCCACGCCAGGACGTTCACCCTGGACGCCCTCGGCGACTG
Source organism: Kitasatospora sp. NPDC101447 (assembly GCF_044767225.1). Lineage (NCBI taxonomy): Bacteria > Bacillati > Actinomycetota > Actinomycetes > Kitasatosporales > Streptomycetaceae > Kitasatospora > Kitasatospora sp. NPDC101447. The sequence goes on along the minus strand of NZ_JBIWNL010000015.1, from coordinate 92,752 downwards.
GTACGGCCCCGCCGCCGAGCCGGACGCCCGCGACGGCGTCGCCGCGGACGTCGTCCTGCTGGTGGCCGAACTCGTGGCCAACGCCATGCTGCACGGCGACGGCCCGCTGGAACTGGTCCTGGACGCCGCCGCGGACCGGCTGCGGGTCGAGGTCAGCGACCGCAGCCCGGCCATGCCCGCCCCGCGCCTGCCGCACCAGCCGGCCCTGCCCGGCGGCCACGGCCTGGTCATCGTGCAGCGCATCGCCGACCGCTGGGGCGCCGAACCGCACAGTCAGGGCAAGGCGATCTGGGCCGAGTTCGACGCCGCCCGCCTGACCGGCGCCTGACCGGGGGCCCGCCACCACCACCCGTACGGCGACGGGCCCGGCGAGGGGGGGTTCCCCGCCGGGCCCGTCGCCGTACGCGGTGGCGCCGACGGCCGTACGCGCGCGCCGACCGGACCGGGCCGACCGGACAGGAATGGCCGCGCGCCGTCGGGAAAAGCGAGCGGGCGACCCCACGGCGGAAGGGAAGAACGGACGATGTGGTGGAGTCTGGTACGCCTGGTCCTCGCGGGCGCCGCGGCGCTCCTCGTCGCGTACGGCCTGGACCGGATCGCGCAGTTCGCGGTGCGGCGGCTGGCCGCCCGCGGGAGCACCACCGGAGTGCCGCGGCTGGTGCGCCGGTGCCGGATGCCGATCCTGGCGCTGACGGCGTGCCTGCTCCTGCTCGGCGCCCTCCCGTGGGTCGCCGCGCCGCCCGCCGCCCGCGAAGGGCTGCGCCACCTGGCGGTGATCCTGGCCATCGCCGCAGGCGGCTGGCTGTGCGCCCGGGTGGTGGCGCTGCTCGCGGACGGCGCCCTCCGGCTCGCGGTGCACCGGCGCGACCCGGTGTGGGCCGGCCGCGCCCGCACCCAGGCCGACCTGCTCGGCCGGATCGGCCAGGCGATCGTGGCGCTGGTGACGCTGGGCGCGGTCCTGATGACCTTCCCGGCGGTGCGCGGCATCGGCACGAGCCTGCTCGCCTCGGCCGGCCTGGTCGGCGTGGTGGCCGGTGTGGCGGCCCAGAGCACGCTGGCCAACGTCTTCGCCGGGGTGCAGATGGCCTTCGGCGACCTGGCCCGGATCGGGGACGTGGTCGTGGTGGCGGGCGAGTGGGGCACGGTGGAGGAGATCACCCTGACGGCGGTGGTGATCGAGACCTGGGACCAGCGGCGGCTGGTGATGCCGATGTCGTACTTCGTGGGCCGCCCCTTCGAGAACTGGTCCCGCCGCTCCAGCCGGATCACCGGCACCGCGCTGCTCCACCTCGACCACCACGCCCCGGTCGCCCTGCTGCGGGAGGAGTTCGACGCGTTCCTGGCGAAGAACGAGCTGTGGGACGGCGAGGGCAGCGCCCTGCAGGTGGTCGACACCACCCCCACCACCATCGTGGTCAGGGTGCTCGCCACGGCGGCGAACGGCGCCGACGCCTTCGAGCTGCGCTGCGAGCTGCGCGAGCACCTGGTCGGCTTCCTGCGCGACCACCACCCGTACGCCCTGCCGCGCCTGCCCGTGGCGCAGGCACCGGGCCGGTACCCGCAGGTCCCGGACCCCCGGGCCGCCGACGAGGCGCCCCGCCCGCCCCAGGACCGGCCCCGCCCTCCGCAGGGCCCGCCCCGCCCGCCGCAGGGCCCGCCGTCCGGGCCGTGACCGCCGGCGCCCCCGGCGGTTCCCTCGACGGCTCGGTTCCCTCGGTGCGCCGCCCTCAGCGGCCCTGGACCGCGCGGGCGTCGCCGGTCAGCGCGTAGCGGCGGCAGGCCAGCAGCTCCTCGCAGGTGCTGCCGATCTCCTTGCCGAGCAGGTGCAGCACGCCCTCGGCGTCGCGGTCCGGGACGTAGCCCGGCGCGACCCGCAGGGCGAGCAGGCCCAGTTCCCGGAAGCCGCCCAGCAGCCGCTGCTGCGCGCCCAGGCCGCGGGCGACGACGGTGCGCCAGGCCTCGACGTCGTGGCCGTCGGGGCTCTGGACGGCCTGGAGGTCGACGGGCGGGACGTCCGGGCGGTCGCGCAGTTCGGTGACGGCGTCGGCGACGGCGGCGCCGACCAGGGCGGGCTCCGCCGGTGCGTCGCCGGCCTCGGCGCGCACCCGGGCCAGCCGCTCGGCGATCAGGTCGGAGAGCTCGGCCAGCCGGCCGCGCAGGTCGACGACCGCCTGGACGGACAGCACCGGCCAGGAGTCCCAGGTGTGTGCGAGCGAGGGCCCGGCCTCGCGTTCCACGGTCGCCTCGATCGCCTCGGCCACCGCCGCGAGGTCCAGCAGCCGGTAGGCCGTCGGCCGGGACAGGCCGAGTTCGGCCATCGCGTAGGCGCCCCAGGAGGGGAAGCCGAGCGCCGTCCAGACCCGGCCGCCGTACGCGGCGTGCACCCGGCCGGTCAGCACCAGGGCGGCGGTGCGCGCATCCGCCACCGCCGCCCGCAGCTCCTCGGTCAGCCGCCGTGCCTCGGCCGCGCCGACCGCGCGGTCCGGTCCGCTGCCTCGTCGTGTGCCCATGTGTCTTCTTGTGCCCGCTCCCGCAAGGGGCGAACCGGGACGCAGTGGGACGAATCGCCCGCCCGGCCCCGCCGGTCGCCGCCCGCGGCCGGCGGGGCCGCGGTCATCCGGCCGCGCCCGCGCTCTCGTCCGTGCTCCCGTCCGGGCTCTCGTCCGGGCCGGCCCCTGCCGCTGCCCCTTCCCCGGTGTCGGCCCCTGCCCCGGCGTCGGCGCCGGCGAGGAGGGTGTGCACGGTCGCGGCCATGGTGTGCCGTGCCTGTCCGACGTCCAGGCCGCAGCCGCGCCAGTGGTGCCAGGTGCTCCATGTGGTCGCCGCGTCCAGGCCGTTGAGCAGGTCCGTGCGGGCGGGTTCGGGCAGCGGGTCGAGTTCCGCGGCGAAGACCTGGGTGAGCCGCAGGCGCGCGAAGTCCAGCATCTGCCGGACGGCCTCCTGGACCCTCGGGGAGGGGTTCTCCAGGCGCATGATGGCGAGCCTGGCCGGGGTGACGCCCTCCAGGATGCGCGCGCGCTGTTCGGTGAGCGCCGCCACCCGCACCTCGCGCGGCCCTTCGGTGGGCAACGGCCTGATCTGGGCCGCGAGTTGTTCCAGGCGCCGGTTGACGGCCACTTCGGCCAGCTCGGCCATGTCCGCGAAGTGGTGGAAGACCAGCCGGCGCGAGACGCCCGCCCGCTCGGCCACCTTGTCGGCGGGGAAGTGCGCCTGGTTCTCGTCGAGCAGCGACAGCACCGCGTCGGCGATCTTCTCGCGGGTCTGCCGTCCGCGTTCCGTGCGCCCGTCGGGGACGGGCGCGGCGGCCTCGGTCCGTTTCACGTGGGCCCCTCGACCTCTCGTTGACATTCTTGCACCGCGAGTGCAAGTGTACGCGTTGCACGCCGAGTGCAATAAGTTTGGCGGGGGCCCCTCACGTGCCGCCCGCCGCACGAGAAGGGCCGTCCGCCGCCGATGTTCACCACTGTGGGGCGCTGGTGCGCCCGCAGGCCCAAGCGCGTCCTCGCGGCCTGGCTGCTGCTCGCCGCCGCCGCCCTCACCGCCCTCGCCACCTTCGGGCGCGTCACCAGCGAGGCCGTCTCCATCCCCGGCAGCGACAGCCAGGCCGCGAAGGACATCACCGACCGCGCGTTCCCCGCCCCGGCCTCCGGCAAGCAGCCCGTCCTGCTGCACACCCCCGACGGCGCCGACCCGCTCACCGCCCCCGCCGCCACCGCCGCCGTCCGCAGCGCGGCCGCGGCCATCGCGTCCGTGCCGCACGTCGTCGCCGTCACCACGCCCTACGACCCGGCCGGCGCCGGCGCCGTCAGCGCCGACGGCCACACCGCCTACCTCTCGATCGAACTCGACGTCTCCGGACGGGACGTGACGCCCGCGACGACCGACGCCGTGCTCGCCGCGGCCGCCCCGGCCACCGCCGCCGGCATCGAGGTCACCCCGGGCGGCTACCTGGCCGCCGCCGTCGACAAGGGCAGCACCGGGCGCAGCGAGGCCATCGGCCTCGGCACCGCCCTGGTGATCCTCGCCCTCACCCTCGGCAGCCTCGTCGCCGCCGCCCTGCCGCTGCTCGCCGGCGTGGTCGGCCTCGCCATCGCCCTGCCCGTCCTCGGCCTGGCCGGCCACCTGATGGACGTGCCCGAGGCCGGCGAGACCATCGCCGCCATGATCGGCCTGGGCGTCGGCATCGACTACACCCTCTTCGGCCTCACCCGCTTCCGGGAACTGCGCGCCGCCGGGGTCGGCGTCGAGGACGCCGCCGTGCGCACCACCGCCGGCTCCGGCAAGTCCGTCGCCTTCGCCGGCAGCGCCGTCGTCGCCGCGCTCGCCGGACTGGCCCTGGGCGGCCTGCCGCTGCTGTACGCCCTGGCGCTCGCCCCCGCGATCGCCGTGCTGACGGCGCTGGGCGTGAACCTCACCCTCCTGCCCGCGACCCTCGTCCTGCTCGGCGCCCGCCTGACCCCCCGGCCCGCCGCCCCCGCCTCCGCCGGGCGCCCGCGCGGCTGGGGGAGGATCGCCGCCCTGGTCGCGGCCAGGCCCTGGCCCCTGCTACTGGCCGGCCTGGCCCTGCTCGGCACCCTCGCCGCCCCGGCCGCCGGCCTCCACCTCGGCCAGCTCGACGCGGGCAGCAAGGCCGCGGGGAGCATGAGCCGCACCGCCTACGACCGGATGGCCGCGGCCTTCGGCCCGGGCGCCAACGGCACGCTCCAGGTCGTCGACGTGCTGCCCGCCCCGGCCGCCGGGGGAGCCGCCGACCCGCGCGCCGCGGCCGTGACCGCCGCGCTGCGCACGGCCGAGGGCGTCGCCGCCGTCAGCCCGCCCGCGCTCGCCGCCGACGGCCGCACCGTCCGCTGGCAGGTCACCCCGACCACCGCCCCCTCCGACCCCGCCACCGCCGCGCTCGTGCGCCGGCTGCGCGCGGACGTGCTGCCCGCCGCCACCGCCGGCAGCGGCCAGGTGGCGCACGTCGGCGGCGCGCCCGCCGCCCAGGCGGACCTCAACGCGCGGATCGCGCAGCGCATGCCGCTGGTCGTCGGCTTCGTCCTGACCGTCGCGGGCCTGCTCCTGCTGCTGGCCTTCCGCGCGCCGGTCGTCGCGGTGAAGGCCGCGGTGATGAACCTGGTCTCCGTCGCCGCCGCCTACGGCGTGCTCACCGCGGTCTTCCAGCACGGCCACGGCGCCCGGCTGATCGGCCTGGATGGCGCCGTGCCGATCCCCGGCTACGTGCCCCTGCTGATGTTCGCCGTGCTGTTCGGCCTGTCGATGGACTACGAGGTCTTCCTGCTCAGCGCCGTGCGGGAGGGCTACCTGCGGGAGCGGAACAACCGCCGCGCCGTGGTGGCCGGCCTCACCGCCACCGGACGGATCATCAGCTCGGCCGCCCTGATCATGGTTGCGGTCTTCCTCAGCTACCTGCTCTCCGACGACCCGGTCGTCAAGATGTTCGGCATCGGCCTGGCGACCGCCGTCGCCCTGGACGCCACCGTGGTGCGCGGCCTGCTGGTCCCTTCCACCATGGTCCTGCTCGGCGACGGGAACTGGTGGCTGCCCCGGTTCCTCGACCGCCTGCTGCCGCACATCGACATCGAGGGCGACGGCCACCGGGAGCACCCCGCCGCTGCGCCGGAGGCCGCCGCCGCGTCGGAGGCCCCGCCGACCGCCCCGCCGGCTGCGGCCGACGCCCGGTGAGCGCCCCGCGGCCTTCCCGTACCCGGACCCGCGTCCGAACCCGTACCCGTACCCGTACCCGTACCCGATCCACCCGCCAGGAGCAGTTCCCGATGCACCCGCACCCGCGCCGCCCGTCCGCGCGCACCGCCCTCCCGCTGACCGCCCTCTCGCTGACCGCCCTCGCCCTGGGCGCCGGAGCCGTCGTCGTCGCGGCGCCCGCCGCCCACGCCGCCCCCGACTGCGGGCGGGCGCCGGTCCAGTACTCCGTCGACGGCGGCGCCCACTGGACGGCCGGCGCGACCATGCCCGCCGAGTCCGCCGTCGTCCAGGTCCGGTTGGCCGGCGTGCCGGCCGCCGGCTGCGACTACCACGTCTCCCTGGGCTCCTACGAGACCCAGGGGCCGACCTGGGCCACCTCCGGCCGGCAGGCCTTCCTCGGCTGGGCGACCGTCACGCTCACCCGCGAGCACTACCGCGACACCCTCGACGTCACCGGCCACCTGCCGCACTGCTACGGCGAGTTGGCCCTCTACACGGTCGGCGAGAAGTACGACGGCAGCGACAGCGACCACCCGCTGCCGCACTACCCGGACGAGCCGTTCTCCGGCCTGGCCGTCGCCACCTGGAACGGCGGCACGGCCTGCACGCCCGAGCCCACCGCCGGCCCGGCGACCCCGACGGCCCCCGCCCCCACCACTGCCGCCCCGACGACTGCCGCCCCGACGACTGCGGCCCCCGCCCCCGTACCGTCCCCGACCGGGCCGGCCACGCCGTCCCGGACCCCGACCCCGACGGCCGCTCCGACGCTGGCCGCCACCGGTCCGGACGACGGCCTGCTGACCGCCGCCGCGGTGGCCGCCGCGCTCCTGCTCGCGGCCGGAGGCGCGGCCGCCTACGCCGCCCGTCGCCGCTGACGCAGCCGCTGACGGCCCGGCAGCGGCTGCGCCGGGGGCCGCCGTACGGCGGCCCCCGCCCGCCGGCTCAGCGGGTGTCGAGCGCGGCGTCGACGGGCTGCCCCGCGGCGGCCTGCTCGACCCGCCGGGCGAGCATCGTCGCCAGCGCCTGGAGCCGGGCCGTGTCCGTCGAGTCCTGCACCATGACGCCCGAGAAGGTGGTGCCCACCCGCATCAGGACGACGTTCCGCGGCCTGCCGCCGGACGCGGCGGTGTAGGCGACGCTCTCGTTGCCGACGGCCGGCACCGAGAGCTTGGTGGCGCCCTTGTCGGCCTTCTTCTCGAACTCGCCCGCGGTGGTCGCCAGGTACGCGCTCGCCTCGGTGGCCGAGCCGAAGGTGATGACCTTGAAGGCGGCCTTGGCGCTGCCGGACTCGAACTCCACGGTGCCGTCGATCTCGCAGCCCCGGCACTCCTCGTCGGTGCCGTCCGCGGTGGAGACGTCGGGCCGGTGGCCCTTCCAGCCGGGCAGCGCCGCGGAGTCCGGCAGGGCGCGCTTGACCGTGTCCTTGTCGGCGAGCACGGTCTTGAAGTCCGCCCACTTCTGCGCACCGGGGGCCAGCTGGTCCGAGAGCGCACCGGAACCGCAGGCGGTCAGCGCACCCCCCAGCACGACCGATGCGATGCCGATGCCCAACCCCCGTGCGGTGGCGCCGATGTGCGCGGCCATGCCGAACTCCCCGTTCCCAGTCATCAAGATCATCGGATGATATGTCAGATCAAGGGGGGTGCCACAAACTCCCGCTCCGCCCCCGTCCGTCGTACTCTCCGAGCCCGGGGGAGACGACCACAGGGGGAACCGCATGCTCACCGACACGACGACCGGCGCGGGCAGGGCCGTACTGATCCACGACCGCTGCCCCACACTCGCCGAACTCACCGACACCGCCCGACAGTTGACCGACCGCCGGCCCGACCTGTGCCGGCTGCGCACCGTCGGCGCCTCCCGCGCCGGCCGCCCGCTCACCCTGCTGTCCGTCGGCCGCGCCGAGCGCCCCGGCCGCCCCGAGCGCAACGTCCTGGTCGTCGCCGGCGCCCACGCCGACGAGTTCGCCGGCCGCGCGAGCATCGTCGAACTCGCCCACCGGGTCCTCGCCCGCCCCGCCCTGCGCACCGCCGCGACCTGGAACTTCCTGCTCTGCCTCGACCCCGACGGCGCCCACCTCGCCCGCGGCGCCCTCACCGCCCGCACCCTGCCCGAGTACTTCGCCGGCTACTACCGCCCCGCCGCCGAGGAACAGCCCGAATGGGCCCCGGCGATCGGCGCACGCCTCCCGGAGAGCCGCACCCTGCTCGACCTGATCGACGAACTGCGCCCCACCCTCCAGTTCACCCTGCACAGCATGGACGTCGGCGGCACCTTCCTCCAGGCCACCTGCGACCCGGCCGTCCTCGCCGCCCCGTTCGCCACCTCCGCCGCCGCCCTCGGCATCCCGGTCGAGACCGGCACCTACGACACCTTCTGGCTGCGCGAGTCCGGCCCCGGCGTCTACCTGATGGAGCCCCACCACATCGACCGCCAGGAGAGCAGCACCGGCATGCTCACCCCCCACCCCGCCCGCCGCCCCGACGACACCGGCGGCGTCCGGGCCTCCACCTGGTTCGCCCCGCAGCGCCACGGCGGCCAGACCGTCATCGTCGAGGTGCCCGCCTGGACCAGCGACCGCCTCGGCGACACCCGCCCGGCCGACGACGCCCCCGAGCGCCTGACCGCCAGCGCCGACCGGCTGCGCACCCGCACCGCCCTGCTCGCCGACCTGCTCACCGCCGCCCTGCCCCACCTGCCCGACCAGGACACCGCCCTGCTCCGGGCCGCCCGCACCCCGCTGGCCGCCTCCCGGCAGCTGGCCGACGAATGGGACCCCCGGGCCCTGGGCCGGCGCCTGCTGCGCCCGGGGCTCATGACCCGCGCGAAACTCGCCGGCATCGACCTGTGGGCGCACCGCATCCCGGTGCGCGCCGCCGCCCTGCTGCGCCGCGCCGTCGAGCCCGCCGGAGCCCGCGCCGCCTGCGACACCGCCCGCCTCGACGCCCTCCTGCAGGACTGGTGCGCCCGCTACCAGCGGCGCTTCCGCCCGGCCTGGCTGCCGGTGGCCCGCCAGGCCGAGCACCAGGCCAACATCGTCCAGGCCGCCGTGGAGCTGCGCCACCCGGCCTGACCGCCGCGGGCTCAGGGCACGGGCACCAGCGCGGCGACCAGACGGCGGACCAGCGCCGGGCCGTCCGCCGGCCGGTCCCCGTGCATCAGCAGGTGGTGGACCGTGCCGGTGAGGGCGAGCGCGAGCATCGCGCAGTCCGCGCCGGCCGCAACCCGCCCCAGGCGCTGCTCGGCCTCCAGGTAGCGGGCGAGCGCGCCCTCGATCGCGTCCGGCCCGGGCGCGCCGGCCTCCCAGGCCGTCCGCACCCGCTGCGTGACGCCCTGCCGGGACAGCGCCACCGCCGCGACCGCCGGCCCGGCGGCGCCGAGCAGGACGAGCGCCGCGCCGACCGCGTTCTCCCGCACGTCCCCGCTGCCCGCCCGCCCGGGCAGCGGGGCGACCTCGGCGGCGACCCGCTCGAAGCGGTCCAGGACGAGCTGGGCCACGAAGTCGTCCAGGTCGGCGAAGTGGTTGTACAGCAGGCCCTTCGCGCAGCCCGCCTCCTCGGTGACGGCCCGGTTGGTCAGCCCGGCCGGCCCCTCCCGGGCGAGCACCCGCTCGGCCGCCGAGAACAGCCGCTCCCGCACGTCGGGGATCGCTACGCCGCGTGGTGACATCCAGGTCCTCCGGAAGGGGGCTTGCACAGTATGGGCGAGTGCCCATACCTTGCTATGGGCACTCGCCCATACTAGTGGTCCGACAGGAGCGAACCCATGCGCACACCCGTCAACACCGCACAGTCCCAAGCCTGGAACGGCGACGAAGGCCGCTACTGGAGCGAGCACCACGACCGCTGGAACGCGGTCAACGAAGGCTTCGACCGGCCCCTGCTCGCCGCCGCCGCGATCGCCCCCGCCGACCGCGTCCTCGACATCGGCTGCGGCGCCGGCCAGACCACCCGCCTCGCCGCCGAGGCCGCCGCCCACGGCTCGGTCCTCGGCCTCGACCTCTCGGCCCCGATGCTGGCCCGGGCCCGCGCCCTGGCCGCCGACCGGGACCCGCGACGCCCCGCCGGCCGGATCGCCTTCGAACAGGGCGACGCCCAGGTCCACCCGCTGCCCGCCGCCGCCTTCGACGTCGCGATCAGCCGCTTCGGGATCATGTTCTTCGACAACCCCGCCGCCGCCTTCGCCAACATCGCCCGCGCCCTGCGCCCCGGCGGCCGCCTCGCCTTCGTCTGCGTCGCCGACCCCGCCCGCACCCAATGGGTCCGGGTCCTCGACGAGGTCCGCGCCGCACTCCCGCTCCCGCCGCGGACCGCCGCCCCGCACAGCGGCCCCGGCATGTTCTCCCTCGCCGACCCCGCCGTGATCCACCGCGTCCTCACCGCCGCCGCCCTCACCGACGTCCGCACCGAACCCGTCGAAGCCCACGGACACTTCGGCCGCGACGCCGCCGACGCCGCCGACCACCTCCTCGGCTCCGGCCCTGCCCGTGACCTGGCCGAACAGCTCGACCGGGCCGACCCGGCCGCCACCGGAACGGGCGCCCGCAGCGGCACCGACCGCATCCGCGCCGCCCTCGCCACCGCCCTCGCCCCCCACGAACGGCCCGACGGCCTGCGGCTGCGCACCGCCGCCTGGCTCGTCACCGCCACCCGCCCCTGAGGCCCCCGGCCCGTAGGGCCCGTCCTCAAGCCCTCGCCTGCGGGGCGACGCCGGGGGTTCGAAGACGGGCCCTGTCAGGCCTGCTCGCCCTCGCCCTCGGTGTCGATGTGCGGCAGGATCCGGTCCAGCCAGCGCGGCGTCCACCAGGCCGCCGCGCCCAGCAGGGTCATCACCGCCGGGACGAGCAGCAGCCGCACGATCGTCGCGTCCACCAGCACGCTCACCGACAGGCCCAGCCCCATCATCTTGATCACGATGTTGTCGCTGACGATGAACGCGGCGAAGACGCTGACCATGATCAGCGCCGCGCAGGTGATCACCCGGGCGGTGATCTCCAGGGCGTGGGCGACGGAGTCCTGGGCGCGCCCGGTGCGCAGCCAGGCCTCGTGCACCCGGGAGAGCAGGAAGATCTCGTAGTCCATGCTCAGCCCGAAGACGATCGCGAACATCATCATCGGCACGTAGCTCTCGATCGGGACCTTCCCCGCCACCCCGAGCGCCGGCCCGCCCCAGCCCCACTGGAAGACCGCCACCACCACGCCGTACGAGGCCGCGATCGACAGCAGGTTGAGCACCGCGGCCTTGAGGGCGACCAGCGGGCCGCGGAAGACCGCCAGGATGACCAGGAAGGCCAGGGCGACGACGACCACGATGATCAGCGCCAGCCGGCTCGCGACGATGTCCAGGAAGTCGACCTGGGCCGCGGTGTTGCCGGTGACGTAGGTCTTCGCGCCGGTGCCGGCCACCGCGTCGGGCAGCACGGTGTCCGACAGCCGGTTGACCAGGTCGGTGGTGGCGCGGTCCTGCGGCGCGGTCGCCGGGATGACGGTGTCGAACAGCACCGCGCCGTCCGGGCTGGTCTGCAGCGGGGTGCTGCTGGCGGCGCCGGGCACGCCGGTGAGGGCCTGCTGCACCGAGGACAGCACGGCCGGCCGGGCCTCGGCGGGCACGGCGCTCTGGTCGACGACCACGGTCAGCGGGCCGTTCGAGCCGGGGCCGAAGGCGGCGGACATCAGGTCGTAGGCGCGCCGGTCGGTGAAGTCGGTGGAGTCGGCGCCGTCGTCGATGTGGCCGAGCTGGATGGAGAACAGCGGGATCGACAGCACCGCCAGCACCACCACCCCGGCCGTCAGGAAGCGCCAGGGGTGCGCCTCCACCCGCCGGGCGTAGCGGTGCCAGGTCCCGCCCTCCGCGCCCTCGGCGCCGCCGGCCTCGGCGATCGGGCGGCGCACGCAGAAGCGGTCCATCCGGGGCCCGATCAGCCCCATCAGCGCCGGCAGCAGGGTGAGCGCGCCGAGCACCGCCGACACCACGGTGACGGCCGCCGCGGCGCCGAGCTTGGCGATGAAGGAGATGCCCGACACCGACAGCCCGGACAGCGCGATGATCACCGTGCAGCCGGAGACCAGCACCGCGCGTCCGCTGGTGGCCACCGCCTGCCCGGCGGAGGCCACCGGGTCCACGCCGTCCATCAGGTTCTGCCGGTGACGGGTCAGCAGGAACAGCGCGTAGTCGATGCCCACCCCGATGCCGATCATCGTCGCCAGGGTGGGCGCGACCGTCGCGAAGGTGGACAGCGCCGCGATCAGGCCCAGCACCCCCAGGCCGACCACCGCCGCGAACAGCGCCGTGACCAGCGGCAGCCCGGCCGCGATGAGGCTGCCGAACCCCACCAGCAGCACCACGATCGCCACCGCGAAGCCGATCGCCTCACTGGCGCGGTCGTCCGGCGCCGGCCGGGCCAGCTCGCCCAGCGGCCCGCCGTACTCCACCTGCACCCCGGCCTGGCGCAGCGGCGCCACCGCCGCGTCCACCCCGTCCAGGTAGTCGGTGCCCAGCAGGGCGGGCGTGGTGTCGAAGCGGACGGTGATGTAGCCGGTCTGCCCGTCGGCGGACAGCGGCCCGTTCGGCGGCGCCGGCTGGCCCGGGGGCGGCAGCGGGCTCTGCGCCGAGATGACGTGCGGCAGCTGCTGGAGCGAGGAGACGGCCTGGGAGATCTGCGGCTGGAAGCCGGTCAGCGGCGCGGCGTCGTGCAGCACCACCTGGGAGCTGGTGCCCGCGGCGGCCGGCTCGTGCGCCTGGAGGACGTCGCGGCCCTGCTGGGCCTGGGTGCCGGGCAGGGAGAAGTCGTCGGAGTAGGAGCCGCCGATGGTCTTGTTGGCGGCCTGGATGCCGGCCAGGGCGACGATCCACAGCACGATGACGATCAGTGAGTGGCGTGCGCACCACTCGCCCAGGCGGCGCAGTGCCGCGCGCTTGGTCGGGCTCGCGGCGGCCTGGGGGGCCTGGCGGGCGGACGGCGGCATGGACGGCTCCCGGGTCGGCTGCGCGCTGGTGCGCCGGATCGGCGCAGTGTTCCCGGTGGGCCGTCCGGGTCACCGGTACCGGCGGGTAGTCGCCCCGACGGCCCCGGCCGTCGGTGGGGCGGACGGCCGGGGCGGGGGTGGTCGGGGCGGGGGTGGTCGGGGCGGTGCGGTCAGGGCCGGGCGGGCCCGCCGAGCAGGGGGGTGCGGACGGGGGCGGCGGCGCCGATCAGGACGACGAGTTCGTGGCCGCCGGGGTTGGTCTGCACGGGCACGGTGCGCCAGTTGTTGGCCAGCCAGACGTTGCCGGAGGGGTCGATCTGCAGGCCGGTGTTGCGCTCCAGGCCGTCGCTCGGGTAGCCGGTGTCGGGCGGGGAGATCGGCTGGCCGGTGCGGTGGCCGGGCGGGCAGGCGGCGAGGTCGGTGCCGCACAGCCGGGCGACGCGGTGGCCGCCGAAGTTGGCGACCCAGACGGTGTCGTCCCCGTCGACGGCGACGCCCCAGGGCAGGAACAGGCCGCCGTTGGTGAAGGGTTCGGGGGCCGGGGTGCCGTCGGGCCCGATCAGGGTGACGGAGGCGCCGGGGCGCGGGCCGGTGTCGCCGCCGGTGGCGGCGGTGGCGAGGTCGTCGGCGGTGGTGTCCGCGCAGGGCACCGGCAGGATGCCGCTGTTGCTGACCCAGGTGTAGCCCTTGCTGTCGGTGGCGACGGCGAGCGGGCGGCGCAGGCCGCCGCCGGTGACGGTCCGCTCCACGGTGCCGTCGGGGGCCAGGACCTGGACGCTGTCGTTGCCGTTGCCGCTGACCCACAGCCGTCCGGCGGGGTCGACGGCGGCGCCGAAGGGCTTGCTGAGGGCGGGGGTGGGCAGCTCCCGGGCGCGGGTGGCGTCGCCGTCGGGGATCCGGGTCACGCTGTCGCCGCCGCAGTTGGCGACCCAGACGGTGCCGGCGCGGTCGGCGGCCATGCCCTGGGGCTGGGCGATGCCGCCGGCGCGCCAGCCCCGGCGGGGGGAGAGCGCGGTGCCGTCGGGGGCGAACTGCGAGACGCTGCGTTCGAGTTCGGTCGGGTCGACGGTGCAGCCGTGGCCCTGGAAGCCGAAGTTGCCGATCCAGGCGCTGCCCCGGGCGTCGACGGTGATGCCGAAGCCCGCGCCGTACAGGCCGCCGCTGCGGTAGGGCGCGCCGGGGGCGTCGTGGCCGGTGGGGGTGAACTTGAGCACGGTGCGGCCGCCGCAGACCGGGACGGTGGGGTCGGCGTCGTACGCGTAGTTGTTGGTGACCCAGGCGTTGCCGTCGGCGTCGAAGGCGAGGTTGCCGGGGCCGTCGAGTTCGTGGCCGTTGCCGTCGTAGCGCAGGGCGACGGTCCAGGCGTCGGGGGCGGCGGGCAGGGCGGGCCGGTAGGTGGGGGTGGTGGCGGCGAGGGCGAAGAGGTCGGCGGCGTTGTGGCCGGGGTCGTGGGCGATGTCGACGGCGGCGCGCAGGGTGTCGTGCGGCCGGTCGTGGCCGGGGCGGCGGGCGAGGTCGAACAGCTGGTCGCAGGCGCCGCCGGTGACGCAGGCGGCGAGCAGGTCGGCCAGGGTGTTGAACTCGGCCATGGTGGAGGTGAGGGCGCCGTTGGGCGGGGTGGCGAGCGGGGCGGCGATGTCGCCGGTGGCGGTGTCGGCCAGGTTGTGGGCGACGGCGGCGGCGTTCTGCAGGCCGGGGTGGGGGCCGGAGACGCCGGCCGGGCCGGTGAAGCGGGCCAGGGCGTAGGCCACGGCGACGGTGGTGCGCTCGTTGACGACGAGTTCGGGCGGGGCGTCGGCCCCGCTGAGCACGGCGGCGAGGGTCACGGGCCCGTCCGGCGGCGTCCCGTGCGGCGCGGTGCGGTCCCGGGGGCGGCCGAGGTCGGCGAGCACGTAGAGCACGGCGCGCGGGTCGTGCGGGCGGCGGTAGTCGAGGGTGAAGCGCCCGTCCTGGGCGCTGCGGGTGCGGGCCAGCACCCGCGGCGCGGCGCCCTCGCCGTCCCCGGCCTGGTAGAGCGTCACCTCGGCGCCGCCGAGCGGGGTGTCGCCGCTGCGGACCACCCCGCACTGGTCGGCGGGCTCCCACCCGGCGGGGGCGGGGGCCGCCGCGTGGGAGGGGCCGGCGGCGAGTTGGGCCAGGAGGGCGGCGGTCAGCAGGACGCCGTGGCGTCGGCGCATGGGGGCTCCGTTCGGTCGCAGGGGCGCGGCGGCCCCCCCCCACCGGGGGGCGGGGGCCGCCGTCGTCCTCCTGCCTGCCACATCCGGGGGCCGCCCGCGTGCGACCGGCCGGGGGCGCGGCGGAAATTGCCCGGTACGGGCGAGGCGCCGGCGCCGGGGCGTCAGCCGAGCCGGGTCAGGGCGGCGGCGGCGAAGACGTGGTCCTGCTCGGGGGCGCCGCCGCCGACGCCGATGGCGCCGATCAGGCGGCCGTCGCGGCGCACGGGGATGCCGCCGGCGATGAACAGCAGGGGGCGGTCCAGCGCGGTGGACAGCGAGTGGAACGGGCCGTCGGGCTTGACCAGGTCGACCAGGTCGGCGGTCGGGGCGTCCAGCTGGAGGGCGGTGTAGGCCTTGCGGGTGCTGGTCTCGCCGGCGATCAGCACGGCGCGGTCGTCGCGGCGGAAGGCGAGCAGGTGCCCGCCCGCGTCCAGGACGGTGATGCCGACCGCGACCCCGGCCGCGTCGGCGGCGGCGCGGGCGGCGGCGACGAGGGTCTCGGCGTCGGTGACGGTCAGCGGGGCGACGGCGGTGGTGGTGCTCATGACGGTGCGTTCTCCGGGTGAAGCGGAAGGGGGAGAGGGGAGGGGAGGGGAGGGGGAGGGGGAGGGGAGGGGAGGGGAGGGGCGGTCAGTGGTGGACGGGAACGGGGGCCGCGGCGGTGGCGGGGCCCTGCGGCGCGGGGGCGCGGCGCTCCAGGGCGGCGGACCAGAAGGCGAGGACGAGCGCGGCGGCGGCGAGGGCGGCGCCGACCCAGTTCGGGGCGGTGTAGCCGAGGCCGGCGGAGATGACGATCCCGCCGAGCCAGGCGGCCAGCGCGTTGCCGAGGTTGAACGCCCCGATGTTGACGGCCGAGGCCAGGGTGGGCGCGCCGTGGGCCTGGTCCAGGACCCGCTTCTGCAGCGGGGGGACGGTGGCGAAGCCGAGGGCGCCGACGAGCAGGACGGTGACGGCGGCGAGGACCTTGCTGTGCGCGGTGAGGGTGAACAGCGCCAGCACGACCGCCAGGCCGCCGAGGCTGGTGTAGAGCATCGGCATCAGCCTGCGGTCGGCGAACCTGCCGCCGAGCAGGTTGCCGAGGAACATGCCGACGCCGAGCAGCACCAGCAGCCAGGTGACCGCGCCCTCGGAGTAGCCGGCGACTCCGGTCATCATCGGCGCGATGTAGGTGATCGCGGCGAAGACGCCGCCGAAGCCGAGCACGGTCATCGCCATCGCGAGCAGCACCTGCGGGTTGCGGAAGGCGGTCAGCTCGCGGCGCAGGTGGGCGCCCTCGGGGCGGGGCATGGCGGGCACCAGCCTGGCGATGCCGAGCAGGCCGAGCACGCCGAGCACGGCGACGATGCCGAAGGTGGCGCGCCAGCCGACGGCCTGGCCGACGAAGGTGCCCGCCGGCACGCCGACGATGTTGGCGACGGTCAGCCCGGTGAACATGGTGGCGATGGCGCCGGCCTTCTTCTGGGGGGCGACCAGGTCGGCGGCGACGACGGAGCCGATGCCGAAGAAGGCGCCGTGGGCCAGCGAGGTGACGATGCGCCCCGCCAGCATCAGCGGGAAGGTCGGCGCGACCGCGGAGAGCAGGTTGCCGACGACGAACAGGCCCATCAGCAGCATCAGCATCGTCTTGCGGTTGATCCTGGTGCCGAGCACCGTCATCAGCGGTGCGCCGATGACGACGCCGAGGGCGTAGCCGGTGACCAGCAGGCCCGCGCCGGGGATGGAGACACCGTAGTCGTCGGCGATCAGGGGCAGCAGGCCCATGATCACGAACTCGGTGGTCCCGATCCCGAACGCGCCGATGGCGAGGGCGAGGAGAGCGAGAGGCATGGCCGTCCCTTCTGAGATTGCTTGAACGGGCGCCTAGCGTGCTTTCACAATAGTTGCAGACGCGCGATAAGTGCAAGCGAAGGTAACGGGCATGCGCCATGGAGTCGGCGGGGGTGTTCAGTAGGGCGCGGGCGGGGTGTCGGGCGGGGAACGCGACCGGGCCCGACACCTCCGTGCCGCCGTGCGGCGGGAGGGGTCGGGCCCGGTGGGGGAGCGGGGGCGGCCGGCGGGCCGCCCGGGGTCAGCGGCGGGGCGAGGCGGCGTCCACGGCCTCGACCGCCCTGACCAGCGAGGCCAGCTCGGGGTTCCTGGCGGCCTCGTCGAGCGCCTCCCGCAGGGCGGCGTCATTGGTCGGCCGGGCCTCCTCCAGGAGCTTCAGGCCGTCCTCGCTCACGTTGGTGTAGATCCCGCGGCGGTCGGTCGGGCACAGGTAGCGCGCCAGCAGGCCGCGGTCCTCCAGCCGGGTGACCAGGCGGGTCGTGGCGCTCTGGCTGAGCACCACGGCGTCGGCGACCTGCTTCATCTGCAGGTGCCCGCCCTCGCCGTCGTGCTGACGGCTGAGCACGTCGAGCAGCGAGTACTCCCGCACGCTCAGGTCGTGCCCGGACTGCAGGGCGCGCTCGATGTGCGACTCGATCCTGCCGTGCAGGAGGGACAGGGCGCCCCAGCCGCTGGCGAGGGCGGTGAGCGCGGGGTCCGTGGCGGTCATGGGGCCCGGCCTCCTTCCCGAGGGGGTAGCGGTACCAGGATAAGCCATGGCGAAAAATATCGGCTAGAGCAGATATAGCGCTTGTGCAAGTAGATGGGGTCCGGTCGGCGGCTCCGTCCGGCCGCTCCGCCCGGCGCCCCCGGGCCGGCCGCCGCCCGCCGGTGCGCCCGCCGGTGCACCTGCCGGTGCGCGCGCCGGGAAAGCCGCAGATCGGTACATTGATGGACATTCAGGAGCAGCGCCAGGCTTCGCGCGGCCACGCGCGGAAGCACGCACAGAAGGCCGAACCGCCTTCGGAAAGGGTCTCCATGCACCCCGCCCTCAGCCCCGCCGTCCTCGCCGAGCTGCGCCGGCCCCGTCCCTACCCGGCGGTGTCGATCCTGATGCCTACCCACCGCCGGGAACCGGACAACACGCAGGACCCGGTCCGGCTGCGCAACCTGCTGGCCGAGGCGAAGGAGAAGGTCCAGGCGGACCCCGAGGTCTCCCGCGCCGAGCGGATCGACGTGCTGGAGCAGCTCGACCGGGCCATGGCCGAGGTCGACCTGGTGCACGCCGAGGACGGCCTGGCGATCCTCGCCGCACCCGGCGAGCACCAGGTCTGGTCACTCGGGCGCAGTGCCCCCGCGCGGGTGGTCCTGTCCGACACCTTCCTCACCCGCAACCTGGTCGCCGCGCACACCGCCGAGCGCCCCCACTGGGTGGTCGCGATCGCCGCCGACCGGGTGGCGCTGTGGGGCGGCACCCGGGAGCGGGTCACCGAGGAGACCGGCGACGGCTTCCCGCTGGTGCGCGTCTTCGACAACCCCGACCCGGAGCGGCAGGAGCAGATCGGCGACACGCCCAGCACCTTCCGCGACGAGGAGACCAAGACCTTCCTGCGGCAGGCCGACACCGGGATCGGCAAGGTGCTCGCCGCGGACCCGCGCCCGCTGTACGTGGTCGGCGAGGCCGCCGCGCTCGCCCTGCTGGACGCCGTCGGCCCGATCGCCCAGCAGGCCACCGCGCAGATCCCGCACGGCGGCCTCGCCCAGGCCGACGCCGAGACCGTGCGCCGGGTCGTCGACCCCGCCGTGCGCGCCCGGGCCGAGCAGGAGGTCGCCGACGCCCTGGCCCAGCTCGACAAGGCCCGCGGCGGCAAGGGGTTCGCCGCCGGCCTGGACGAGGTCTGGCAGGCCGCCGGCCAGGGCCGGGTCGAACGGCTGGTCGTGGAGGAGAACTACCGCACCACCGTCCGCGACGACGGCGACCACCTCGTCCCCGCCGAGGCCGACCAGACCGGCGCCCGCGAGGACATCGTCGACGAGGTCATCGAGCGCGCCCTCGACACCGGCGCCACGGTCAGCTTCGTCCCCGACGACACCCTCGCCGACAGCGGCCGGATCGCCGCCGCCCTGCGCTACTGAACCCACCACCCGGACCACCCGAACCGTCCCCGTCGCCCGGACCACCCGACCGATCCCGACCCGCCCCGACCGCGGCCGCACGCCGGAACCCCTCCGACGGGCGGCCGCGGCGCGTCCGCACGGCCGACGCACCGTCACCCCTCCCACCGCGCCCGCCAGATCCGCCGCCAATCCGCGGTCCCGCCCGCTCCGAACACCGGATGCGGCCCCCACGGGCGCCGCCGAGCCGGCCGTACGCGCCGCATCTGCCGCACACGCCGCACGCACGTACGACCCGCACCGCACGCACCGCACCGCACGCCGCACCGCACCGGGCCGACCGGGAGGGAACCCCGTTGACCACACCCACGACCGCACCACCCGCCGCCCGGCGCGCCCCGCGCGCCCCGCGCACCCCCGGAGGCCGCCGCATCGCCGTCATCGGCGCGGGCGTGGCCGGCCTCACCGCGGCCTGGGAACTACGGCGCGCCGGCGCCGAGGTCGAACTCTTCGAAGCCGACACCCGCCTCGGCGGCCACGCCCACACCCAGCGCGTCACCGCCCCCGACGGCCGCGAACTCGCCCTGGACACCGGCTTCCTGGTCCACGACGCGCCCACCTCCCCGCACCTGGCCCGACTGCTGCGTGACCTCGGCGTCCCCACCCGGGACGCCGACCCGAGCATCTCCGTGCACTGCGAGGGCTGCGGCCTCGAATACGCCGGCGCCGACGGCCCGGCCGCCCTCCTCGCCCTCCCCGACCCCCCGCTGCGCCACCGCTACCTGCGCCTGCTCGCCGACATCCCGCGCTTCCGGCGCCGTGCCCGCCGCCTGCTCGCCGACCCCGGCGCCGGGGACCCGACCCTGCGCGACTTCCTCCTGGACGAGTGCTTCTCCGGCTACTTCCTCCACCACTACCTGATCCCCCTCACCGCCGCGGCCCCGCCCGGCGCCCCCGAGCCGTCCGGCGACCACCCCGCCCGCCACCTGTTCGCCTTCCTGGACCACCACGGCCTGCTCTCGGACGACGGCCCGCCGCCCCGGCGCACCGTCACCGGCGGCTCCGCCGCCTACGTGCGGCGGATCGCCGAACGCCTCACCGCCGTCCACCGCCACACCCCCGTACGGGCCGTCCACCGCCACCTCGACGGCGTCACCCTCACCACCGGCGACGGCCGCCGCGCCGAGGCCGACGCCGTCGTCGTCGCCACCCACGCCGACCAGGCCCTGCGCCTGCTCGCCGACCCCACCCGCGCCGAACGCGAGGTCCTCGCGGCCTTCCACCACACCCGCACCCCCACCGTCCTGCACCACGACGCCTCCGTGCTGCCCCACGCCCGGTGGGCCCGCGGCTCCTGGAACTACCGCATGCCGCACTGCACCGCCCCGGCCGGCGCCGCGCGGATCAGCCACCACCTCAACCGGCTGCTGCGCCTGGACGCGGGCGAGGACTACCTGCTCACCCGCAACGAGCCGCCCCACGACCCCGTCCCCGAGCACCTGGTGATCTCCCGCACCGTCCACGAGCACCCCGTCCACACCGCCGAGAGCGTCGCCGCCCAGCGCCTGCTGCCCCGGCTCACCACCGGCCGCACCGCCTTCGCCGGGGCCCACCACGGCTGGGGCTCCCACGAGGACGGCTGCCGCTCCGGCCTCGCCGCCGCCCGCGCCCTGCTCGGAGCGGCCGCCCCCTGACTCCCGCCCGGCCCGGGGCGCGGGCGTGCCCCGGCGCTCCCCGGGCCACCGCCGTCGGTGGCGGAAACGCTGCGAAAGCGATGCGAATACCGGCCCGGGCCGCTGCTGCGGGACGGTCGGAAGGTGCAGGCGACGATCGAGCGGCCGCCCGGCGAGCCCGCCCCCGAGACGCCCGCCCCCGAAACACCCGGCGCCGGGGTGCCGACCCCCGAGGCACCCGGCGCCGGGCCACCGGACGACCGGCGGGCCGGGCTGCGCGGGCTGATGGCCCGCACCGCCCGCGGCGACGAGCGGGCGTTCGAGGACCTCCACGGCGCCACCGCCGCGGCCGTCCTCGCCCTGGTGCTGCGGGTGCTGCGCGACCCCGCCCAGGCCGAGGAGGTGGCCCAGGAGGTGTTCTGGCAGGTGTGGCGGGAGGCGCCGCGCTACCGCCCCGAGCGCGGCGAGGTGCTGCCCTGGCTGCTCACCCTGGCCCACCGGCGCGCCGTCGACCGCGTCCGCTCCGTCCGGGCCGCCGCCGCCCGCGACCGCGCCGCCGCCGTGCGCGCCTACACCCCCGACTTCGACGTGGTCGCCGACCACGTCGAGGGCAGCCTGGAGCGCGACCGCGTGCGGCGCGCGCTGGCCGAGCTGAGCGACGTCCAGCGCGAGTGCCTGCTCCTGGTCTACTTCGGCGGCTGCACCCAGGCCCAGGCCGCCGCCCGGATCGGGGTACCGCTCGGCACCGTCAAGACCCGCATCCGCGACGCCCTGCGGCACCTGCGCGGCCACCTCGGCGAAGCCCCCGGGACGCCCGAAGCCCCCGGGGTGCCCGGCGCGCCCGAGGCCCCGTCCCGCCGGTACGCGCGTCCACCCGGCGCCGCGCCGCGCCCCGCCGTAGGCTCACGGCCGTGACCGCCCCCGCCGCCGAGGCCGCCGCCGCACTGACCACCGGGGCCCTCGCCCGCCGCCTCGGCGTCTCGCCCACCACCATCCGTTCCTGGGAGAGCCGTTACGGCATCGGCCCCGCCCGCCGCGCCCCCGGACGCCACCGCCGGTGGGAGCCGCAGGACGTGGCCGTGCTGGAGGAGATGTGCCGCCTCACCGCCCGCGGCACCGCCCCCGCCGAAGCCGCCCGCCTCGCCCTGGCCGCCCGCACCGCACCGGCCGCACCGCTCACCCCGGCCGCCCGCACCGCCCCCGCCCGGGCCCGGGGCCTGCCGCCCCGCCCGTCCCCGACCGTGCCCGCCCCCGGCGGCACCACCCTGCCGGTGGGCGCCGTCCACCCCGAGTGCCGGGGCCTGGCCCGCGCCGCCGTCCGCCTCGACGCCCCCGAGATGGCCCGCATCCTGCGCCGCAGCATCGACGACCTCGGCACGGTCACCGCCTGGACCGAGGTCATGACCCCCGCCCTGCGGGCCGCCGGACGCAAGTGGGCCGTCGAGGGCGAACGCTGCGTCGACGTGGAACACCTGCTGTCCTGGCACGTCTCCGCGGCCCTGCGCCGGGCGGCCGAACGGGAGGAGCAGCCGCCGGGCCCGGCCGCGCTGCTCGCCGGCATGCCCACCGAACTGCACGCCCTGCCCCTGGAGGCGCTCGCCGCAGGACTGGCCGAACGCGGCCTGCCGTTCCTCATGTTCGGCGCCGCCCTGCCCCCCGAGGCACTCATGGAGGCCGTGCACCGCACCGGCCCGCCCGCCGTCCTGCTCTGGTCCCAGGTCGCCCGCACCGCCGACCGGGCACTGGCCCACCGCGTCGCCCGCACCACCTGGGGCCCCCACGGCGCGCGCACCGGGCCCGTCGTGCTGGCCGCCGGCCCCGGCTGGGCCGGCCCCCGCCGCCCCCCGGGCACCCTGCGGCCCCGGGACCTCGCCGGCGCCCTCGACCAACTGGAACGACTGCTGCGCTGACGACGCGAAACCGTGGGGGGAGGCACAAGAGGAACGAGGAGAGGAGCGGACGGTGGACGAGCCCACCCCGACCGGGCGGCGCTGCCTGGTCACCGGAGCCACCGGCTACATCGGCGGACGCCTGGTGCCCGAACTCCTGGCCGCCGGATACCGGGTGCGCTGCCTGGCCCGCGACCCCGGGCGCCTGCGCGACCAGCCCTGGCGCGCCGAGGTGGAGGCCGCCGCCGGCGACGTCACCCGGCCCGAGACCCTCCCCGGCGCCCTCGACGGCGTCGACGTCGCCTACTACCTGGTCCACTCGCTCGGCACCGGCACCGACTTCGAGGCCACCGACCGGCACGCCGCCCGCGCCTTCGCCCGGGCCGCCGCCGCGGCCGGCGTCACCCGGATCGTCTACCTCAGCGGCCTGCTGCCCGCCGGCGTCCCCGAGGCCGCGCTCTCCCCGCACCTGCGCTCGCGCGCCGAGGTCGGCCGCCTGCTGCGCTCCGCCGGCGTCCCCACCGCCGAACTGCGGGCCGCGGTGATCATCGGCTCCGGCTCCGCCTCCTTCGAGATGCTCCGCTACCTCACCGAACGCCTGCCCGTCATGGTCACCCCCCGCTGGGTCGACACCCGCATCCAGCCCGTCGCCGTCCGCGACGTGCTGGCCTACCTGGTCGCCGCCGCGGCCCTGCCGCCCGAGGTCGACCGGCCCTTCGACATCGGCGGACCGGACGTGCTGACGTACCGCCTGATGATGCACCGCTACGCCCGGGCGGCCGGCCTGCCCCGACGGGTGATCGTGCCCGTGCCCGTCCTGACCCCGGCGCTGTCCAGCCACTGGGTCGGCCTGGTCACCCCCGTGCCCGGCCCGCTCGCCCGCCCGCTGGTGGAGTCGCTGCGCCACGAGGTGGTCTGCCACGAGCACGACATCGCCCGCTGGATCCCCGACCCGCCCGCCGGCCTCACCGGCTTCGACCGCGCCGTCGACCTCGCCCTGCGCCGCATCCGCGACGCGCAGGTCACCACCCGCTGGTCCTCCGCCTCCCTGCCCGGCGCCCCCAGCGACCCGCTGCCCACCGACCCCGACTGGGCCGGCGGCAGCCTCTACCAGGACCTGCGCGAACGACGCGTGGCCGCCGACCCCGCCGCCGTGTGGCGGGTGGTCGAGGGCATCGGCGGCGACAACGGCTGGTACTCCCTGCCGGCGGCCTGGGCCCTGCGCGGCACCCTCGACCGCCTGGCCGGCGGCGTCGGCCTGCGCCGCGGCCGCCGCGACCGCCACCACCTGCGGGTCGGCGACGCCCTCGACTTCTGGCGGGTGGAGGAGATCGAGCCCGGCCGCCTGCTGCGCCTGCGCGCCGAGATGCGCCTGCCCGGCCTGGCCTGGCTCGAACTGCGGGTCGCCCCCGGCCGGGACGGCGGCGCGCTCTACCGCCAGCGCGCCCTGTTCCACCCGCACGGCCTGGCCGGCCACGCCTACTGGTGGTCGATGGCGCCCTTCCACGGCCTGGTCTTCGGCGCGATGGCCCGCAACATCACCGACCGCGCCCGCCGCCCCGCCTGACCCGGGCCGCCCCGCCCGGACGGGGGAGCCGGGCCGCCCCGCCGCTCACCCGCCGGCGGCGGCCATTCCGGCCGGCACCCCGGCGGGCCGGGGGGAGGGGGCCTGCGGGGCCGGGCCGTCGTCGGGGGAGGCCGGTTCCAGGGCGACGTCGAGCACGTCGACCATCCGGCGCAGCTTCTGCTGGACGCGCACGGCCTCGGGCCCCGGGACGCGGACGACGGCCCGCGCCGAGGCCGGGGCCACGGCGCTGAAGGCGAGGTCCAGGACCCGGTGGTTGTTGAGGGTGGAGGCGAGCCGGGCGAGCGTCCCGGTGGTGGGGCGCAGGGTGACGGTGAGCCGGGTGTGTTCCATGGCGACGGTCCTGTCTGTGGGTGGGACTGGCGGGCCGGAAAAACAGAAAGACCCCTCGCGGAGCGCGAGAGGTCTGCGTGCGGGCGGTGGGCCGGGGAGGGTCACTCCTCCCGGCGCGGTGCCGGCACGCGGCCGCTGGTAATCAGCTGCTGCTGCATGCCCCGCATGCTGGCAGAAAGCCGCCGGGGCGGGACGGGGCGTCTCAGACTGCGGGACGCGGGCGGGGCGGCCGGCCCGCCCGGCCCGCCCGGTCCGTCAACCGGCTCGTCAACCGACCCGTCAACCGGCCCGGCCGGTAAATCGGTTGGCCGGGCGCGCCGCCGGCTGCTACCGTCTGCGCAGCCGTGTAGAGAACGCAAGGAGGTGACACCCATGAAGGCTGTATCCGTGTGGGTGCTCCTCCTTTCCGCCACGGCGGGCGATTGACGCAGTGTCGCCCGGGAGCGCCTCAGACCAGGCACTCCCGAGAGGCAACACCATGAACGCTTTGCATTCCCCCTGTTCCCAGCAGTCCCCGCAGCCCCCGCACGGCGCCCCGGGCACCGACGACCCCGCGGTCGTGGTCACCCGGATCTCGGACACCGCGTGGCAGGCCGTCCAGGACGACCGCGTGGTCGGCTCCGGCGACGCCTCGCGCCGCCCCGACGGACGGCTGTTCGTCAGCGCCGACGCCTGGCACGGCCCGGTCTTCGACCGCCTCGTCGCCGCGATGGCCGCCGACCTGCCGGAACCGCTGCACACCGTCACCGACGAGACCGACCACGACACCACGGCCGCCTGGCAGCGGGCCGGCTTCACGACCGTACGCCGCGAGTGGGGCTACCTCCTGCCCACCGACCCGCAGGCCACCGGGCTCGGCCCGGTACGGCCCCCGGCGGGCGTGACGATCGTGCCCGCCGGCGAGGCCGAGGAGGGCCCGCTGCGCGCCCTGGACCGCGTCATCCACGCGGAGGTCGAGGCCGGCATCGGCTGGCCGGCGATGCCGGCCCAGGTGCTGCCCTGCCCGGCGGGCACCACCGTGCTCGACCCCACCCGCTACGCGGTGGCCCGCCGGGGCGACCACTACGTCGGGCTGCTGCGGGTGGCCCCGGTGCGCCGCCCGCGGATCGGACTGCTCGCCGTGCGCGCCGACCACCAGCGCCTCGGCATCGCCCGGGCCCTGCTGGCCCATGCACTGGAATCGATGCACCGCGGCGGCACCACCACGGCCTGGGCCGACGTGGCGGAGTCCAACACGGCCGCCACCGCCCTGGTCGAGGGCATCGGCGCCCGCCGCGCGGGTGCCACCCTCGAACTCGTCCGCCACTGACGCCCCACCATCGAACGGAGAGGTGAGAGACATGACCAAGACAACGAACGGCATCGAAGTCGAAGGCACCGTCATCGAGTGCCTGCGCAATGCCAACTTCAAGGTGGAACTCCCCAACGGGCACGTCGTGCTCGCCCACATCAGCGGCAAGGTCCGCAAGAACCACATCAAGATCCTCCCGCACGACCGGGTCCTGGTGGAGCTCAGCCCCTACGACCTCACCCGCGGCCGGATCCGCTACCGCTACCGGTCATAGCCGCCGCACCGGCGCGCGGGGCGGCCCGCGCGCCCTCCCGCGGCCCGCGTGCCCCGGGGCGGTGCAGTCATCCGTCCGTCACCCGTGCGGTGACCGGGCGTCAAGTGACCGATGTGCGTGATCGCCGGCCGGGGCCACAGTGGGTGGTGCCGGCCGCCGGTCCGCGCGGCCGGCCCACGCGAGCTGCACCACGGAGGAACGAGCATGATCGACAGGCGCACCTTCACCAGGGCCGTCGGGCTCGGGGCGGGCGCGGGCGCGCTGTCCCTGGCCGCCCTTCCGGCGTCCGCGGAGGCCACTCCCGCCGCCCCCGCCGCCCCCGCGCCGCAGGCCGGGCCGGCCGGCGCCGCCGGGCGGACCGGCTTCGCCCGGCTGGCGCAGGTCCGCGCCGGAGTGCTGGACATCGGCTACGCCGAGGACGGCCCGGCCGACGGCCCGGTGGTCATCTGCCTGCACGGCTGGCCGTACGACATCCACAGCTACGTCGACGTCGCCCCGCTGCTCGCCGCGCAGGGCTACCGCGTCATCGTCCCCTACCTGCGCGGGCACGGCCCGACGCGCTTCCTGAACGCCCGTACGCCGCGCAACGCGCAGCAGGCGGCGGTCGCGGCGGACGTCGTCGCCCTGATGGACGCGCTGGGGATCGGGCGGGCGGTGCTGGCCGGCTTCGACTGGGGCTCGCGCACGGCCGACATCGTCGCCGCGCTGTGGCCCGAGCGGGTCAGGGCGCTGGTGTCGGTCAGCGGGTACCTCGTCACCGACGTCGAGATGCAGAAGGAGCCGCTGGCGGCCGCCGCCGAGCACACCTGGTGGTACCAGTTCTACTTCGCCACCGAGCGCGGGCGCCTGGCCATGGAGGACCGGGACAAGCGGCGCGCCCTGTGTCGCCTGGTGTGGGAGACCGTCTCCCCGACCTGGGCCTTCGACGACGCCGTCTTCGAGCGCACCGCCGCAGCCTTCGACAACCCCGACTACGCGGCGATCGTCATCCACAACTACCGCTGGCGCCTGGGCCTGGCCGACGGCGAGCGCCGCTACGACCGGCTGGAGCAGCGGCTCGCCGCGCGGCCGCGCATCGCCGTCCCCACCGTCACCCTCGACGCCGGGCGCGACCCCTTCACCGCCCCCGGCGACGGCTCCGGCTACCGGCAGTACTTCACCGGCCCCTACCTCCACCGCACGCTCGCCGACGTCGGCCACAACCTGCCCCAGGAGGCGCCCGCCGACTTCGCCCGGGCGGTCCTCGACGCCGACCGGCTCTGACGCGTCCCCCGGCCCTGCCGGAGCACAACGCCGAGCCCGGCTCCCCGGAACGCCCGCGGGGAGCCGGCGGCGGCCATTGCAGACCTGTTGCACGGCGAGTGGCCCGGCTCACAGCCGTGCGGGTGCGAAGCGTGATCGACTCGGCCGATGCGCCAGTCCGAGAAGCCCGCCACCGCACTGACGGCCCGTCGGCCCGCCGCGGCCCTCACCCTCGCCGCGGTCGCCGCCCTGCTCACCGGCTGCGGCTCCCAACCGGCCGGCTCCCACCCGGCCGCAGCCGAGGCGGCCGGAGCCGGCGCACCGACGGCATCCGGCGGCGCCGCGCCGTGCGCAACGCCCCGGCCGACGCCCGCCGGCGGCACCCCGGCGCCCTCCCGGCCCGCCCGGGACGGGGTGCGGATCACCGCCGTCGGCCCGGCCTGCGCGCAGTACGAGGTGACCAACCCGAACGCCGAACCGTACGACGTCACCGTGGTGTTCAGCCGCTCCCCGGGGGCCGTCGGCGGCGCGCCGGAGAACGTGACCCGGACCGTCACGGCGCTCGCGCCCGGAGCCACCGCCACCGGGCAGCTCGACCTCCCCGGCCCCACCCCGGCCCGGCCCGGCACCACACCGCAGGTGGAGATCGTCAAGGTCCGCAGCGTGCCCAGCGTCGAGGCCCCGCAGCCCGGCGGCCCCTGCCCGCCCTCCGGCCTGCGGCTGTACGCCGACGACGGCGACGCCGCGATGGGCCTGCGCGCGGTCGGCCTGCACCTGCGCAACTGCGGCACCGCCACCGTGAACCTCGACGGCTACCCCGCACTGCAGCTGCTCGACGCCGAACACCGGCCCGTCGACGGGGTGCGGCTGCTCTCCGGCGGCGCCGGGATCGCCACCGGCACCGGCGCGGACACCCCGCCGCAGAAGATCGCGCTGCGCCCCGGCGAAGGCGCCCGCGCCACCCTGGTGTGGCGCAACACCACCGGGGACGGCGCCCCGGTGAACGCCCCCTACGCCCGGGTCCGCGCCACCGCGGACGCGGCCCCGGTGATGGTCACCCCGGAACTCGACCTGGGCACCACCGGCCGCCTGGGCATCGGCGCCTGGGCCCGCGAGGACGCCGCAGCGCAGCCCCCCGCCACCAGGCCCCCGGCCGGGGCCGGCTGACCGGCCGCCCCCACCGGGCGCGGGAGGGGCCGCGGGCGGGGGCCGTTTCCGGCCGTTCCCCGGCCCGCCGGGGTGCCCCGTCCGTCCCGGGGGCACCGCCGCGCCCCAGGACTGCGGGGGAGCGGGGGAAAGAGCGCTGCCCCCGGGCGGTGCGGTGGGTTTCCCGCCGTCATATGCGCACGGGGCGGGCGGATCCCTAGAGTCGCCGCAGCGCCGACGGACACGGTCGGCGGCCCGGCGCGACGGCACGTCACCCCGGCCACTTCGACCCCGAGGGCGGACCCACTGTGAGCACCCGGACCAGGAGCAGGATCGCCGGCTTCCTCGTGACGGCGGCCGCCGCCGCGGCCCTGGGCGTCGCGGCCCCGGCCGCCCAGGCGCAGAGCGCCGCGCCGGCCGCCGTGCTGAGCGTCAACTGCAGCACCGGCACGTTCGGCAGCGACGGCACCCAGCAGTACTTCACCATCTCCTGCTCGGCCACCGGCACCACCAAGTGGTGGGTGAACGTGAGCTGTTCGAACAACAC
This sequence comes from Kitasatospora sp. NPDC101447, assembly GCF_044767225.1. NCBI lineage: Bacteria > Bacillati > Actinomycetota > Actinomycetes > Kitasatosporales > Streptomycetaceae > Kitasatospora > Kitasatospora sp. NPDC101447. Next base: position 63,964 of record NZ_JBIWNL010000015.1, on the reverse strand, counting down.
CACGCGGACGGCCGGCCCGTACACGACCTTCCAGAACGTGCGGGTGTACTGCCCGCCGAACACCACCGCCCTGCGGGGCTGGGTCAGTTACGTCTGACCCGGCGCCGCTCCACGGCCGGGGGCCCGGCACGCTCCCCCGTGGCGTGCCGGGCCCCACGGTCCGTCGCGGTCCCGCGCGGGGCGGCCGACGGCGGCACGCCGCCGGTGTCCACCCGTGGAGGATGCCAGGGCGCGGCGCGGCCGCGTTGGCGCTGCGTCGACAGTTCCTTGGCACTGCGTCGACGGCACTGTGTCGACTCGCCGGCCACCCGTCCGCCCGGCTACCCGTCCGGCCGGTGGTTTCCGGTCCGGTGGCCTCAGCCGCCCGCGCGCCCGGACAGCGCGCGGTGGCGGTGCTCGCTGGGGGAGAGCCCGTACGCGGCGCGGAAGGCGCGGCTGAGGTCGGAGGGGCGGGTGATGCCGCAGCGCGCGGCGACGGCGTGCACCGGCAGGGCGCGCAGTGCCGGGTCCGCGAGGTCGCGGTGGGCCTTCTCCAGCCGCCGGCCGCGGATCCACGCGGCGACCGTCTCGCCCTGCGTGTGCTGGCTGAAGACGCGGTGGAGGTAGCTGACGGAGATGTGGTGCGCGGCGGCGATCACGGACGGGGTCAGCCCGGGGTCGTGGAGGTTGCGCCGGATGAAGGCGCGCACGTGCTCGACGATGGCGCGCCGGCGGGCGTCGTCGGGCACCGCCGCCTCGGCGTCCAGCTCCCGCGCCAGCCAGGCGGACACCAGGTCGACCACGACGGTCCCCAGCCGGGGCGCCTCGGCCGGTCCCAGGAGGGTGGCCTGCCGGTCCAGGCCGACGAGGAAGTCGGCGAGCAGGGCCGGGGTGCCCTCGCGCCGGGAGAAGCCGCGCCCCATCAGTTCGCGCGCGCGGTCGGGCGGCACCGGCAGCGCGGAGACGGGGAAGTCGACGCCCAGCGCCTCGACCCGGCGGGGCCCCCGGCCGGCGGTGCGCGCACCCAGGCCCCGGACGTCGTACGGCTGCGAGCTGTCGAGCGCGTACAGCTCGCCGGGGCCGAACACGGCCGTCGGGCCGCGGTCGTCGCGGGCCAGCGACAGGCCGCCGTCGAGCACCAGGGTCAGGTGGTAGACCTCCGGGTCGGACCGCCGCACCCTGGCGGCGGTGCGCCGGAACCGCGCGGGCGGGAACGAGGACCTCAGCAGGGTCACCTGGCCCAGCTCCAGGCGCCGCATCTCCGCCTGGAAGTCGGCGGCGTGCGCACTGGTCATCTCGCTGTCCCGGGTCCGCCCGATCAGCTCCCGCCAGCAGTCGAACCGCTCCTTCGCGGGCACCTCCTCGCCCCGGAACACGCCCGCCGTCCCCGTGCCCGCCGTCCCCGCGCCCACGCTCCCGCTCCCTCCTGCGCGCCCGTCGTCCGGCCCGTCCGCGAGGCCCCCGGCCCGAGGGCACCGGGCCTCGTGGCGGCTGGCCCGAGCGTAAGGGGGCGGTGACGGTGCGACGAGTGCGGGGTGGGCGGGGGAGGGCGGGGGAGGGCGGCCGGGAGGGGGCCGGCCGCCGGTTTTCCTTTTCCGATCATGAGCTGGTAACTTCTTCCTCGTCAGCAGGACAAGATCGCGAAAGCGGTCGGGATCCTGCCGGGACATGCGTCGGTGGTGCAGCGGTAGCACGCCCGCTTTCAGCGGGAGGGGTTCGTTCGATTCGGGCCCGGCGCTCCGAGGAGCAGGGGCGGAAGTCGTTTTCGACTTCCGCCCCTGCTCGTTGTGCGGGGCCTTCTCACGGCAGCGCGTCGTAGGTGTAGACCGAGGAGATGTCGAGCACGGACCCGGGCGTCGCGGAGGGGCCGAGCGGGGAGACGATCGGGTCGCCGATCCGCTCGCCCCGGTAGGTGGCCGCGGGGAAGGTCATGTCGGGCGCGTAGAGCCGGCCGTAGCGGTTCATCCAGCCCTCCCAGATCCGGTCGACGTTGCAGTGGTGCAGGAAGAACACCGGGTCGTTGGGCGAGGTGCCGGGCGCCATGTCGCCGCCGATCCAGACGTGGACCTGGTTGTGCATGTGGACCGGGCGGACGGGATCGCGCGGGATCCAGCCTTCGAGCAGGTTGCGGAAGCCCCGGGAGGAGGAGTCGAAGCCGGGGGTGTCGTAGCGGTCGGTCGGGTGGGCGGCGGGCGCCGCGGGCTGGTAGGCGAGCGTGCTCTTGACCTCGTCGCCGGTCGGCAGGGTGGGCCAGTCGGTGGCGAAGGAGCGGCGCAGGCCGCGCGGCGGGTCGCTCTGGACGGGCATCCCGTCGAGGTCGCTCTCGATGCGGACGGTGAAGGCGGCCGGATCGTCCGGGCGGTGCGCGAACGCGCCGGTGGAGACCGGGTCGCCGTCGCCGCCGAGGTAGGCCGCGGTGAAGACGGTGGCGTCCTTGGGCGAGCCGAGGTCGCCGTCGGCGGACCAGTCCCAGTAGGGGAGGGCGAAGTCGGGCTTGCCCAGGATCTGCTGGATCCTGGTCTCCAGCAGGCCGAGCATCACGCGGTGCCACGGCAGGAAGACCGGTCCGCGGTGGGCGGCGTTGCGCTTGCGGGGGCTGCCGCCCGGCGGGACGGGGGTCATCATCGTCCAGCAGTGCCAGATCACGAACTGGTCGTAGGTGAACACCGGTGCGGAGGGCCCGGGGACGCCGAGTCGGTCGGTGGTGAAGGCGGTCCGCTCCTGCTTGAGCGCGAGGACGCCCGCGAGGTAGTCGTCGCGCGCGGTCGCGTCGGCGAGGATGTTCTTCCGGACGACGGGCATCTCAGCGGCCCTCCCGGAAGCGGCCCGGGAAGTGGCGGATCAGCGCCTTCACGGTGTCCACCGCGGAGTAGAACTGGTAGGCGGGCAGGCCGTGGCAGGACAGCACGCCGTCGTCGTCCACGTCGAGCCCGGCGGGCAGCGGGTGGTCGTCCACGGTGATGTCGTAGGTGGTGACGATCCTGATCCGGTGGCCCTCGTACTCCGCGGTGCGGACGGACGAGGAACGGCCGGGGTGGTGGTCGGTGCCCATGTGGCCGGGGGCGGGGGCGATGCCCGCGAGGTAGGTGCCGAAGGTGTGCGGGTCGGCTGCGGCGGCCAGGTCGGCCGGGGTGAGGCTCGGGTCCATGTCTGCGTCCCGGGGTCGCGGCGCCGGCGCGCCGCCGGACTGCGGGCGCCGTCCGTCTCCCACCTTCCCGCCGCGGCCGGGCCCGTGCAGCTCGGCGGGCCGGCGGGCACGCAGCGCGACGGGGCGGCCGGTCAGGAGCGCCGGGGTGTACGGACGGTGACCCCGCCCCGGCCCGGCCGCCGGGGCCCGGCTGCCCTGCCCGGACGGCGGGGCCCGGACGGCGGGTCAGCCGGGTGCGGGTGGGCCGGTGCGGGGCGGCCGGGTGCGGACCGGCCGGGCGCGGGTCAGTTCGCGCGGGTGGCGGCGGCCAGGCGGGCGGCGGCCTCGGCGAGTTCGGCGGGCTCGGCCGCGGCGGCGAAGCCGAGGCGCAGGTGGGCCGCGGGCGGCTCGGCCGGGAAGTGCGGCCGGCCGGGGTTGACGGACACCCCGTGGGCCGGGGCCGCGCTCGTGACGTCCGCCTCCGAGAGGTGGGCGGGCAGCCGCAGCCACAGGTGCAGACCGCCCTCCGGGACCCGGTGGAGCGTCCAGTCGGGCAGCTCGCGGGCCAGCGCGTCGGCCAGCACGGCGCAGCGCTGCTGCAGCGCGCCCGACAGGGTGCGCAGGTGGCGCTCCCACGCGGGGGTGCTGAGCAGCTCGACGGCCGCCTCCTGCAGCGGGCGGGCGATGAAGAAGTCGTCGACGCGCCGCATCCCGAGCAGCCGCCGCATGACCGGGCCCCGGGCGATGACGGCGCCGATCCGCAGGCTGGGCGAGGCGGGCTTGGTCAGCGAGCCGAGGTGGACGACGGTGCCGTCGCCGTCGTCGGCGACCAGCGGGCGCGGCACGGGCCGGCCGTGGCCGAGCAGCCGGGCGAAGTCGTCCTCGACCAGGAAGGCCCCGGCGGCGCGCGCCACGTCCACGACCTGCCGGCGCCGCTCGGGGGCGAGGACGGTGCCGGTGGGGTTGTGGAAGGTGGGCTGGCAGTAGAGCAGGCGGGCGCCGGTCATCGCGAAGGCGTCGGCGAGCAGGTCCGGGCGCAGCCCCCGGTCGTCCATCGGCACGGGCACCGGGCGCAGCCCCGCGGAGCGGGCCGCGGCCAGCGCGCCGGGGTAGGTCGGCGACTCGACCAGCACCGGGTCGCCCGGTGCGGCGACGGCGCGGAACAGCATGGACAGCGCCCCCTGCCCGCCGCCGGTGACCAGGACGTCCTCGGGGCCGACGTCGCCGCCCACCTGCCGGGCGAAGAGCGTGCGCAGCGTCGACAGGCCCGCCGCCGGGGCGCGGTGCCAGGCGTCCGGTCGGCGGGCCGCCCGGGCCAGGGCGCCGCCGAGCAGCCGGGTGGGCTGCAGGCTCTCGTGCAGGTACCCGCCGGACAGCGCGACGGTGCCGGGCGGCAGGCGCTCCGGCTGCTCGTCGGGCGCGGCCGGCGGGACGTGACGGCCCGCCAGGGCCACCTCCTGCCAGGAGGTGTCCGGCTCGCCGCCGGCCGGGCGGGGCCGGCGCGCGGCGACGTAGGTGCCGCTGCCGGGGCGGGTGACCACCGCGCCCTCGGCGGCCAGCAGGGCGATGGCGCGGGAGACCGTGACCGGGCCGACGCCGTGACGGGCGATCAGGTCCCGGCTGCTGGGCAGGCGGTCGCCGGGGGACAGGCGGGCGACCTCGCCCCGGAGGATCGCCACCAGCGTCTCGATACTGCTACCGTCAGACATGAAGGATGACAATAGCGCTTTCGTCGGAAGTCCGGAACCGCTCCCCGGCCGTGCGGAGCCGCTCCCCGGCAGTGCGGAGCCGCTCCCCGGCAGTGCGGGCCCCCTCCTCGACATCGCCGCCCTGCGGGCCGACACCCCCGGCTGCGAGACCGTGATCCACTTCAACAACGCCGGCTGCGGACTGACGGCCCGTCCGGTCCTGCAGGCGATGCTCGACCACCTGCACCTGGAAGCCGCCGTCGGCGGCTACGAGGCCGCCGCCGCCCGCGCCGCCGAGACCGCCGACTTCCACGCCTCGCTCGCCGAACTCCTGAACACCCGCCCCGCCAACATCGCCTTCGCCGCCAGCGCGACCCACGCCTACAGCAAGGCCCTGTCCTCGATCGACTTCCGCCCCGGCGACACCGTCCTCACCACCCGCAACGACTTCGTCTCCAACCAGATCGCCTTCCTCTCCCTGCGCAAGCGCCACGGCGTGAAGATCGTGCACGCCCCCGACCACGCCGACGGCAGCGGCGTCGACGTCGACGCCATGGCCGCGCTGATGCGCACCCACCGACCCCGCCTGGTCGCCGCCACCCACGTGCCCACCAACTCCGGACTCGTCCAGCCGGTCGCCGAGATCGGCCGCCACTGCCGCGAACTCGACCTCCTCTACCTCGTCGACGCCTGCCAGTCCGTCGGCCAACTCCCCGTCGACGTCCAGGAGATCGGCTGCGACCTGCTCACCGCCACCTGCCGCAAGTTCCTGCGCGGCCCGCGCGGCTCCGGCTTCCTCTACGTCTCCGACCGCGTCCTCACGGCCGGCCACGAACCGCTCCACATCGACATGCACGGCGCCCGCTGGGTCGCCCCCGGCCACTACCGGCCGGTCGACACCGCCGCCCGCTTCGAGGAATGGGAGTTCCCGTACGCCACCGTGCTCGGCTGCGCCGCCGCCGTCCGCTACGCCCTGCGGGTCGGGCCGCAGGCCGTCGCCCGGCGCACCCCCGCCCTGGCCGCGCGGCTACGCGGGCACCTGGCCGCCCTGCCCGGCGTACGGACCCTCGACCGGGGGCCCGCCCCGGCCGCGCTGGTCACCTTCGCCGTCGAGGGCCGGCAGGCCGATCCGTTCAAGGCCGCCCTGGACGCCCGCGGCATCAACTCCGCCCTCAGCTACCGGGAGTTCGCCCAGTACGACTTCGCCGACAAGGAGGTGGAGTGGTGCCTGCGGCTGTCGCCGCACTACTACAACACCGAGGACGAGGTCGACGCGGTGGCCGCGGCCGTCGCCGAACTCGCCGGGAGCACCCGGTGACCGAGACCTCCGCCGCCGCGGCGAACGCGGGGCCGTACGACGGCGAGGCCGCCGGCTCCGTCCGGGCGGCCGGCTCCGTCGCCGGCTCCGTCGCGGAAAAGCTTGCCCTGCCCGGACTGTGGCACAACGCCGACTTCCTGCGGTTCTGGCTGGGCGAGACTGTCTCCCTGCTCGGCACCCAGGTCACCAACCTCGCACTCCCGCTGACCGCCATCGGCGCCTTCGGCGCGAGCGACGAACAGGTCGGCCTGCTGCGCTTCCTGCAGCTCGTCCCCTACCTCGGGCTCGCCCTGCTGATCGGCGTCTGGACCGACCGGGCCCGGCGCCGGCCGGTCATGCTCGGCGCCAACCTGGTGCGGCTGCTCCTGCTCACCCTCGTCCCGCTGCTCTACTGGTGGCACGCGCTCACCCTGCCCGTGCTGATGGCGATCGCCTGCGCGGTCGGCACCGCCTCGGTGGTGTTCGACGTCAGCTGGATGTCGTACGTGCCGGTGCTGGTCAGGAGCCCCGAGCACTACGTCGAGGCGGGCGCGAAGATGAGCGCCGCCTCCTCGGCCGCCGACGTGGCCGGGCCCGGGCTGGCCGGTGTCCTGGTGTCGGCCCTCGGCGCCCCGGTGGCCCTGGTCGTCGACGCCTGCTCGTACGCGGTGTCCGTCCTGTCCCTGCTGCTGATCCGCACCCCCGAGCCGCGCCCCGCACCGGCCGCCCGACGGCACCTGTGGCGCGAACTGCGCGAGGGCCTCGACTGGGTCCTGCGGGACCGGGTGCTGCGGGCGTTGGCCCTGGTCGGCTTCTGCTGCAACTTCTCGATGGTCACGGTGTGGACGATGTTCCTGCTCTACGGCACCCACGACCTGCACCTCGGCTCGACCGCCCTCGGCACCGTCCTCGCGACGGCCTCCGTCGGCGGACTGATCGGCGCCCTGGTCTCCCGGCGGGTCATCGCGCGCTTCCCGCTCGGCCGGGTCTACCTGACCGCCCAGACCGCGCTGCTGCTCGGCCCGGGCCTGATCCCCGCCGCCGCCGGGCCCCGGCCGGTGATGCTCGCGATGTTCGTGCTGTCCTTCTTCACCACCTACCTGGGCCTCGGCGTGGCCGGGGTCGTCATCGTCAGCCTCCGCCAGGCCGTCACCCCGCAGTCGATGATGGGCCGGATGACCGCGGCCTTCCGCACCCTGCTGTACGGCGGCGGCGCCCTCGGCGGGCTGTCGGCCGGCCTGCTCACCGGCCGGCTCGGCGCCCGGGGCGCCCTGACGGTGGCCGCGGTCGGCTCCGCGGCCGTCGTCGTCGCCCTGGTGCTCTCGCCGGTCAGCCGGCTGCGCAGCCTGCCGGCGGCGGCGCGGCGGCCGACGGGCACCTGAGCGCCGCGCCCGGAACACCCGGGGCCGGCCGGTCGCGCACCGGCCCGGCCCCGGCGGTTCCCGGACCGTCAGGCCGGCCAGTCCAGGCAGTACTCGTGCATCTGCCCGCCGAGGTGGTTGCGGGCGTGGGCGTGCATCCGGCGCAGGTACACCGGGTCGGCGGCGAGCGCGGAGTAGCCCCGGCCGCGGCGCACCGGCAGGCCGGCGGTGTCGGCGAGGTACACGTCCAGGCCCGGGTACATCAGCTCGATGCAGGGCAGGTCGTCGACGTCCAGCGCGAACACCGGGTACTCGCCGTGCTCGTCGGCCGCCCCGGTGGCCAGCACCCGGCGCGAGTCCGAGCCGCCGGGCAGCAGGAAGCACTCGTCGAAGCGCTCCGACAGCGCCCCGAACGGCAGGCCCCAGCCCTCGCCGAACTCCGCGGCCGCGATCTCGCCGAGCGGACGCGGCGTGAACACCAGGCCGTCCCCGCTGCGCTCGCCGTTCCCGCTGCCCCCGCCGCTCCCGCCGTCCTCGGCGAACCAGCCGAAGCGCCGCAGCAGCCCGGAGTCGAACGCCAGCCACCGCCGCAGGCTCGGCGGCAGCGGCCGCCCGCTCGGGAACACCGCCCCCGCCAGCACCCCGGGCGGCACCGGCCGCGGCTGCCCGTCCACCCACGGGCCGGCGAAGCGGTCGTGATCGAGAACGGGGCGCTGCGGATCGGCCAGGACGGCGGCGATGGCACGCTCGGTCAGGGCGACGCCGTGCTCGGCGGCGGAGGTCATCACGGTCTCCGGGGAGTGCGGTGAGTGCTGCGGCGGGCGGGGACGAGGACAACGTACGCGCCGCCTCCGACAGCCGGTGGGTCCGGCCGCGACCCCGCCCGGGGCCCTCAGCCGGCCGGCAGGGCGCAGACGAAGTCCTCCTCGACCGCCCGCAGGTGGGCCGGCAGCTCCGGGGCGACCCTCTCGTCGACTCCATCCGGGCCCGTCCCGCCCGGACGGGCCCTCGGGCGGGTGGCCCCGTCAGGCGGGCGGGGCGCCGAGGGCGAGGGTGAAGCTGAAGCGGTCGCCGCGGTAGAGGGCGCGTACCTGCTCCAGCGGGCGGCCGGCGGCGTCGAGGCTGCGACGGTGGAGCAGGAGCATCGGCAGCGCGGGCGGGGTGCCGATGAGCAGTGCCTCGCGCGGGGTGGCGAGGACGGTCTCGATGCGCTCGTCCGCGGCGCCGAGGTGGACGCCGTGGTCGCGCAGGTAGCCGTAGAAGGAGCCCTCGGGGTCGAAGTCCCGGTCCAGGTCCGGGACCCGGGCGACGGGCACGTAGGTGGACTCCAGCCCGACGCGCTCCTCGTCGGCGCGCAGCACGCGCTCCAGGTGCCACAGCGGCGCGCCCTCGGCGACGTCCAGGCGTTCGGCCAGCGCCGGGTCGGCGGGCAGGCGGTCCAGGGCGACGAGGGTGCGGCCGGGGCGCAGACCCTGGCGGGTGACGCCCTCGGTGTAGCTGGTCAGAGCCAGCGGCTGCTCGATCTTCGGCCCGGCGACGACCGTGCCGCGGCCCTGGCGGCGCAGCCGGCCCTCCAGCAGCAGCTCGCGCAGGGCCTGACGGACCGTGGCGCGGGCGACGCCGTGACGCTGCGCCAGATCGGCCTCGGTGGGCAGCCGGCCACCCGGGCCCAGGTCGGCGATGAGCTCTTCGAGCCGGGCCTTGACCAGGTAGTACTTGGGCACCCGGCCGTGCTCGGGCACGCCGGCGCGGGCGGGTTCGGCACCGGCCCGGGGGGTGGGGTGGTTCACCGCGCAAGCCTACCGAGCGGCCCGTGGACCGGCCGCGCCCGGGCGAAAGGTCACGGAACGATAACCGGTCTGGACTGAATTTCGGCGGTTGTTCATACAACCGTGGATTCGGAGAGGGCCCCGCCTCGCCCGGCCGCCCCATCCTCGGTGCCGGTGCAACTGCACCGACCCGCCGCCCAGTTGGGAGCCCCCGTTGCGCACCTCCCGCTCCACCCGCACCGCTGCCGCCATCGCGACCGTCGCCGCCACCGTCGCCGCGCTGATCCCGCTGTCCGCCGCCGCCTCGGCCGCCACCACCACCTCCGCGGCCGCGGACGGCTCGTACCAGGGCCTGCCGAACGGCACCAAGCAGGCCAAGACCCTGGTCATCGGCATCGACGGCACCCGCTACGACAAGCTGCTCACTGCCGACGCGCCCAACCTCAAGGCCCTGATGGCCGCCGGCACGACCGCCACCAGCAACCTCTACGCCAACCCGCTGGCGCCCACCCTGTCCGGCCCCGGCTGGTCGACCATCGCCACCGGCGCCTGGCCCGACAAGCACCAGGTCAAGGACAACACCTTCACCGGCGCCCGCTTCGACCTCTACCCCGACTTCGCCACCCGCCTGGAGAACGCCGACCCCGCCGCCTCCACCCTGGTCATCGGCTCCTGGAACCCCATCACCGCCAACGTCTTCAACGGCCGCGCCGACCTGCGCATCCCGGAGAGCGAGAACGACCCCAAGACCGCCTCCGACGCCGCCGACTACCTCGCCCACGGCAACCCGGACACCACCTTCCTGCACTTCGACGAGGTCGACGAGGCCGGCCACGCCCACGGCGGCGCCAGCGCCGACTACCTGGCCGCCATCCACTCCGTCGACGCCCTCGTCGGCCAGGTCGTCCAGGCCGTCAAGTCCCGCCCCACGTACGGCGACGAGGACTGGCTGATCCTCGTCACCACCGACCACGGCCACACCGACGCCGGCGGCCACGGCGGCAACAGCGCCAACGAGCGCCAGACCTTCCTGATCGCCGACGGCACCGGCTACACCCCCGGCTCGCGCCGCTACGACGTCAAGCCGGTCGACATCGCCCCCACCGTCCTCAAGCACGAGGGCGCCGCCATCGACCCCGCCTGGCAGCTCGACGGCAAGCCCATCGACGAGATCACCCCCGACGCCTTCGACGCGCTGCGCCCCAGCCTGCAGACCCGCGTCGACGAGAGCGGCATCCCGGCCACCGTGAAGGGCTGGACCCACACCCCGCCGGCCGGCTGGAGCATCGACAACTCCCGGATGCCCAGCGGCGGCGTCACCGAGTGGCGCGGCTGGGCCTTCGCCACCGACGAGTTCTGGACCGCCACCCAGCTCGGCCAGTCCCGCGAGACCAACGTGCGCGCCCGCAACGTCTTCGCCGTCGCCGACTCCGACGAGTGGGACGACAAGGCGCACGGCGCCGGCCAGTTCGACTCCACCCTGGTCAGCCCCGCCTACCCGGTGGCCGGCCCCGGCCGCGGCACGCTCTCCTTCGCGACGGACTACAAGGTCGACGGCCCGCAGACCGGCGACGTGTACGTGGTCTTCGACAACGGCGCCCCGCAGCTGGTGAAGTCCTACCGCAGCGACCTCAACACCGTCGAGCACCTGCCCGTCACCGTCCCGGCCGGCGCCACCACTGCCCGCTTCCAGTTCCGCTACACCGGCACCAACAGCGCCTTCTGGACCGTCGACCAGGTCACCTTCACCACCTCCTGACCCGGTACGGCCCACGGGCGGGGCGCGCCGGACCCGGTGCGCCCCGCCCGCCCCGGAGGTTCAGTGGAAGGACGTCGGGCCGGAGAACGTACCGGGGCACAGGGGGTGGGCGGACCCCGCGGTGCAGACGACGTGGGTGGGATAGCCGCTGGGCACCCAGCCCGGCTCCGGGGCCTGATGATCGGGGACCTGATGACCGGGGACCTGCGGGCCCGGGGACGTCAGCGGCGCCGGAGCGTCCGCCTCACCGTGCACGCCCCGGAGACCGGCGACGGCGCAGAGCACCCCGACGGCGACGACCACCAGGCCGGCGACGGCCCCCGCGACCAGGGGAGCGGTGACCCCGGACGGGTGCCGGTCGGTGGTCACCACGCGCTGCGGCCGCTCGGGCAGGTACCGCACCGGCACCCGGTCGCCCACCACGCGAAGGGCGCCGGGACGGTCCCGGAACCGGACGTCCCGGCCGTCCGCGGTGCGGAACCCCATGATCACGTGCCGTTCGGTGGACGTGTGCCGCTCGGAGCCCGTTCCCCACGTCTCCGTCGTCAGAAAGGTCTCCAGGCACCGGGCCTGGGCCGTCAGCCCCTGCGCCAGGATCCGCGCCCGCAGTCTGACCCGGAGCACCACCGCGGCCAGGGCCGCCACTCCCGCGGCCGACCCGACGACACCGAGCACCGACCAGACGACGCCGCCGTCCGACATGTCCACCCCCCGTGGAAACCGTTTGCCGTGGCTACGAACCACCGCCTGGGAGACGGTGATCGGCTCCCCGCGGTTCCGCCGGCGGAGCGGGCGCGGATGCGGGCGCGGATGCCGCCCGCCCGTCAGCCCGTCCCGTCAGCCCTCGGGCAGGTGGTCGGCGACGAGGACGGCGAAGTCGTCGGGGGTGACGATGCGGATGCCGAGCTCCTCGGCCTTGGCCCGCTTGGAGCCGGCCTTCTCGCCCGCGACCAGCAGGGTGGTGCGCTTGGAGACCGACGAGGACGCCTTGCCGCCGGCGCGCTCGATCAGCTCGTTCATCTCGTTGCGGGACAGCGCGGCGAGCACGCCGGTCATGCTGCCGGTGACGACGACGGCCTCGCCCGCGAGCGGCCCGGGCTGCGCCGCGCCCTCCTCAGCCGCGCCCTCCTCAGCCGCGCGCTCCTCCGCCGGGCCCCCGCCGGCCGGGCCCGGCACGGCCGGAGCCTGCGGCGCGCTGACGGCGGTGCCCACGCCTTGGGCTGCGAGGCGGTCCAGCAGCGGTGCGAGCTCGGCGAGTTCGGCGACGACGACCCGGGCCTTCTCCGGGCCGATGCCGTCCACCAGCGCCAGCGTCTCGGCGTCGGCGGCGCGGATCGCGGCCATCGAACCGAAGTGGGCGGCGATCCGGCGGGACATGGTGCGCCCGGTGCCGCGCACGCCGAGCGCGCAGAACACCCGGTTGAGCGGCTGCGTGCGGGCGGTCTCGATCGCGCCGAGCAGGTTGTCGGTGCTGGTGTCGCCCATCCGCTCCAGGCCGAGCAGCTGCTCGCGGGTGAGCGAGAACAGGTCGGCGACGTCGGCGACCAGGCCGGACTCGACAAGCTGGACGGCGCGGGTGCCGCCCAGGCCCTCGATGTCGAGCTGGTCACGGCCGGCCGCGTAGATCACCGAGGCGACGGCCTGGCAGTTGCGCCCCCGGGCGCAGCGCCAGCGCTGCTCGCCGGTGTCGATGGCGTCCCCGCAGCGCGGACAGGCCTCGGGGAAGACGATCGGCCGCTCCTCGCCGGTGCGCTCCTCGACCAGCGGCGCCTCGACGCGCGGGATGACGTCGCCGGCGCGGTAGACGAACACCCGGTCGCCGAGCATCAGCCCGCGGCGGGTGATGTCGGCCGGGTTGTGGAGCGTGGCGTAGGTGACGGTCACACCGTCGATGACCACCGGCTCCAGGACGGCGCGCGGGGCGATGATGCCGGTGCGCCCGACGTTCCACTCGACGTCGAGCAGACGGGTGACCTTGTGCTCGGCGGCGAGCTTGCGGGCCACGGCCCAGCGCGGCGCGCGGGAGCCGGACCCCGCCTCCTGCCGGTCCGCCGCGGCGTCGGCCTTGACCACGACGCCGTCGATGCCGAACGGCAGCTCGGCGCGGAGCGCGGCGATCTCGTCGATCCGCTGCCGGGCCTCCTCCAGCGTCGCGCAGCGCGCCGGGCGGGCGGCGGTGGTGGCGGCGGTGTTGGCCCCGAGGGCGGCCAGGCGCTCCAGCAGGGCGCTGTGGGTGAGGCCCTCGTCGAGGCCGACCGCGCCGTAACCGAAGAAGGTCAGCTCGATGCGGTACGGGCGGTCCTTGGCGCGCAGGGTGCCGGCCGCGCCGTTGCGCGGGTTGGCGAACGGGACGGCGCCGTGCGCGGTGCGCACCTCGTTGGCGTGCTCGAACTGCTCGCGGGTGAGCAGGACCTCCCCGCGCAGCTCGACGTCGACCGGCTCGGCGAGTTCGGCGGGCAGGCCCAGCACGGCGTCGGCGGCGTGACTGATGTCCTCGCCCGCGAGGCCGTCGCCGCGGGTGATCAGCCGCTCCAGGCGCCCGGCGCGGTAACGGGCGGCCACCGCCAGCCCGTCCAGCTTGGGCTCCACGCACCACGCGGCCGCCGGACGGCCCAGGCGGCGCTCCAGCCCGGCCGCCCAGTCCGCCAGCTCCTCCGCCGAGAAGACGTTGTCCAGCGACAGCATCGGCACGCTGTGCGGCACGTCGCCCCCGACCGCGCCGCCGGCGACCTTCCCGGTGGGGGAGTCGGGCAGCACCTCGCCCGGGTGCGCCTCCTCGTAGGCCGCGACGGCGCGCAGCAGGGCGTCGTACTCGTCGTCGCCGAGCGGCGTGGCGCCGTCGGTGTAGTAGGCGGCGGCCGCCCGGACGGCGGTGGCAACGGCGTCGGCGTAGTCGCCGGAGGTGAGCAGAGCGGCGTCGTTCATGGACGGCATCATCGCCGCCGGCACTGACAACCGACGCTGGAACAGGTGTCCGACCGGCCCTGCGTGCCACCGGCTCCCGCCCGGAGGGCCCGGCGGGGCGGCCGGTCCTCCGGGCGGGGTCGGATCAGGGGAGGTAGCGCTCCAGGGCGGCGGCGCCCTTGCGCTCGATCTCCTGCCGCGCCCATTCGAGCCGGCTGGGCGTGACGTCGCGGCCCGACGCCATCACGAGGTCCTCGGGGTCGAAGGGACGCTCCCCTCCGCTGTAGAGCTGCCGCTGCATCCCGGACGCCGACTCCGGCACGCCCTCGTTCATCGGTTCGCGCATGTCCATCACCTCATCGCTGGTGCCCGTACGCACGGTCCTTCGATGGTCGTTCCCGCGGCCGGACCGTGGCGGGTGGAGTACGACCAAGTTACTCCGTCCGGGTGAAACCGCCCCCCCGGGCGGACCGAGAACCGGGGAGCCGGCTCGCCCGCGCACCGGGGATCCGGGCCGTCAGCGGGGCGCTCAGAGCGGCTTGTGCGCGACGGCGGCGAACATCGTCACCGACAGGTGGAAGGCGCCCTGCCCGGCGGCCTCCTCCAGACCGGCCAGGAGCCGGTCGCGCTGCGCCCCGGTGATCAGGCCCCGCCCGGCGGCCGCGTCGGCGAGCCCGAGGACGATCGGCCGGCTGACGGTGCGGGGGTCGTGCAGCAGGACGTCGGCGCCGAGCGCGTCGACGGTCAGGCCCGCCGCGGCCAGCCAGCCCGTCAGGCGGCGCCCGGCGTCCGGGGTGGCGGCGGTGGCCAGGGCGACGGCGGCCAGCGCGGGGCGGACCTCCGGGTCGGCCGGGTGCAGGACGAAGGTGGACCAGTCGGTGTCGAGCAGGGCCACCCGGCCGCCCGGGCGCAGCACCCGGGCGATCTCCGCGACGGCCCGCGCCGGGTCGTCCAGGTGCTGCAGGACGCGCTCGCACCGGACCGCGTCCACCCCGGCGTCGGGCAGCGGCAGCGCGAGCGCGTCGCCGTCCAGGAACCGGGCCGCACTGCCCGCCTCGGCGGCGCGCCGCTCGGCGACGGCGCGCAGGCCGGGGTGGGGTTCGAGTCCGGTCGCTGCGCCGTCCGGGGCGACCGCCGCCGCGAGCACCACGGTCTCCGAGCCGGTGCCGCAGCCGACGTCCAGCGCCCGCTCGCCGGGGCGCGCGGCCAGCTGCGCGTGCGCCCACTCGCGCAGCCGCCGCACCCCGGCCGAGGCGGCCAGGACGTCCAGCACGGCGACCAGGCGGTCGGTGAGCGCGGGATCGGCGTTGGCCGCGCGGAAGGCCGAGGTGGGGCCCGGGTCGCTCATGGCGCTCACTATAGGCAGTTGCTCGGACACTCTCCGTGTCGAGCCGCCCCGGCCGCTGTTCGTGGTCGTGCGTCCGGCCGTGCTCGTGCCGGGCGGCGCGGGGTTCAGCGCAGGCCGGGCAGGGCGCGGAGCTCGGCGACGCGCAGGAGCCGGGCGAGGAGGAGGAACAGCAGGGCCATGGTGAGGGCGCCCGCCGCCGTCGGCAGGAGCGCGGCAAGCTGCGCGGACGCCGGGGCGTCGGGGACGCCGCGGGCGACGAGCCAGCCGGCCGTCCCGGCGAGCGCCGCGGCCGCGGTCAGCTTGCCGTAGGTGCGGCAGATCCGCCGCCCGTCCAGCAGCCCGCCGGTGCGCCGGCGCAGCCGCAGCGCGGTCAGCAGCAGCCCGACGCCGTAGGACAGCGCGTACGCGGCCGCCATGCCGGTGACCGCCCAGCGGGGCGGGAGCAGCAGGTGGCAGGCGGCGGCGAGGGCGACGTTCGTGCCGGCGATCCACAGGGCCAGGACGAAGGGCGTGCGGGTGTCGTCGAAGGCGTAGAAGCCGCGCAGCAGGAGGTACTGGGCGGAGAAGGGGATCAGCCCGAGTCCGAAGGCCTGGAGCATGTGGCCCAGCGGCAGGACGGCCGCGGCGTCGGTGCTGCCGTGGGCGAACAGCAGCCGGGCGATCCCGGGGCCGAGGGCGACGAACGCGAACGCGGCCGGGACGATGACGACGCCGCTGGTGCGCAGCGCGCGGGACAGGTCGGCCCGCAGGTCGCCGACGCGGTCGTCGAGGACGGCCCGGCTCATCCGCGGCAGGAGCGCGGTGACCAGGGTGACCGTCACGACGGCCTGCGGCATCGACCAGATCTGCTGGGCGTAGCTGTAGGCGGTGTAGCCGACGCCGTCGTGCGGCAGCGCGGCGTCGGCCGCGGAGGCGAAGCGGGTCACGAGCGTGCCGGCCGCCAGGTTGGTGAGGACGAACAGCAGGGTCCAGCGGGCCGCGCCGACGCTCCGGCGCAGGCCCGTGCCGCGCCAGTCGAAGCGCGGGCGCAGCCGGAACCCGGCGGCGTGGGCGTACGGGACCAGGGACAGCGCCTGCAGCGCCAGGGCCAGGGTGGTGCCGGCGCCCAGCAGGGTGACCTGCTCGGGGGTGACGGCGTCGACCCGGTCGGGGGCGTTCAGCAGGCCGAGGTAGAGGCCGAACACCGCGATGAGGACGACGTTGTTCAGGACCGGGGTCCACATCATCGCCCCGAACCGGTTCCGGGCGTTGAGGACCTGGCCGAAGATGCCGAAGAGGCCGTAGAAGAAGATCTGCGGGAGCAGGTAGCGGGCGAAGACGACGGTCAGCTCGAACGCGGCGTGCGTGCCGGGGGTGTCGTCCTGGTAGAGGCGGATGACGTCCGGGGCGGCCCACACCGCCAGGGCCGTCCCGGCGGCCAGGAGGCACAGCACGAGGGTGACCAGGCGCTGCTCGAACGCGGCGCCGCCGTCGGGGTGTGCGCTGCGCGCGCGCACCAGCTGCGGCACCAGGACGGAGTTGAGCGCGCCGCCGATCAGCAGGAAGTAGAGGCTGGTGGGGACGGTGTTGGCCTGGTTGTAGGTGGTGGCCAGCAGCCCGGTGCCCAGCGCGGCGCCCTGCAGCACCTGCCGGATCAGCCCGGTGAGCCGCGAGAGCACCGTCCCCGCCGCCATCAGCACGGACGGGTGGAGGCGCGGGCCCGTACCGGCCCTGTTCGTACCGGCCCTGTTCGTACCGGGGGCTGCCGGGTCGGCTCCGTCGGCGTCGGCCCTGCGTGCGCCGGGCACGTCCGCACCGGCCCCGCCCGTACCGGCCCCGCGCCTGCGGGCCGCGTGGCGGCCCCGTTTCCGTGTCGTCCCCTCGATCATGATCCACAATCTACGTTCCCCGGGCCGCAGTTGAGGCCCGATCAGCCGCTTCCGCATCCGGCGGGCGGGCGGGGGCTGGCGGGCTGGCGGGCGGGCCGGCGCGGTCCGGTGGGCGCTCAGACCGGGGCGAAGGTGCGGCGCAGGTGGGCCACCAGGCGGGCCGGGTCGGCGGCGGGCAGGCGGGCGGCGAGGTAGCCGTCGGGGCGGACGAGCAGGGCCTCACCGTCGCCGACCCGGTAGGCGGCGTGGAAGGCGGCGCCGGTGTCGCGGACGACGGGCAGGCGCAGGCCGTCGGCCACCGCCGGGGAGGCGGGGGATTCCTGGGCGAGGACGGCGTACACGTCGAGCAGGCCGTGGGCGGCGGCGTGGGCGGCGGCCGCGCAGGCGTGCAGGGTCTGCGCGTCGGTGGCGGGGCCCGCGGCGAGCAGCAGGGTGTGGCGGGTGCCGCGCAGCAGTTCGTGCAGGCGCTGCGGGTAGGCGGTCAGGGGGCGGGTGAGGCCGGCGCAGTCGGGGGCGCGGTCGCCGGGGGCGGGGCGGGTGCCCGGGGCGGGCTCGGTCAGCGGGCCGTCGCGGTAGCCGACCAGGAGCTGGGCCTCGCGCAGGACCGGGGCGGCGGGGTCCTCGGGGTCGCTGTCGAAGCCCGCGCGGGCGTGGCGCACGGTGCGGGAGACGACCTCCTCGCCGACGGGGTGGCGCTCGGCCTGGTAGCTGTCGAGGAGGGTGTCGGTGGCGGCGCCGCGGACGGTCAGGGCGAGCTTCCAGGCGAGGTTCCAGGCGTCCTGGATGCCGGTGTTCATGCCCTGGGCGCCGGTGGGCGGGTGGATGTGGGCGGCGTCGCCGGCCAGCAGCAGGCGCCCGGCGCGGTAGCGGTCGGCGAGGCGGTGGCTGATCCGGAACACCGAGGACCAGCGCAGCGCGGAGGCGGTGGCGGGCCGCGGGGAGAGACGGTCCAGGACCTGCTGGATGTGCCGCAGTTCGGGGGCGCGGCCGCCCTCCAGCCCGTGCGCGACCCCGGCGGCGGGGGCGGTGGCGAGCTCGGGCGGGACGTTCATGGACACCCGGTAGCGGCCGCGCCCGGGCAGCGGGACGCACACCAGCGCGTCGGTGCCGCCGTCGGCGGTCCGGCGGGTCGAGCGCACGACGTAGCCGGGCGGCAGGTCCCAGTCGAGCTCGACGTCGCCGAGCATGTACTGCTCGGGGAAGGCGTCGCCGCCGAAGCCGATCCCGGCGGCGTGGCGCACCGTGCTGTGGGCGCCGTCGCAGCCCACGACCCAGCGGGCGGTCAGCTCGCGCGGCCCCGCGGGCGTGGCCAGGGTGACGCGCACGACCTCGTCGTCCTGCTCCAGGCCGAGCACCTCGGTGCCCCGCTCGACGGCGCCGCCGCACCCGGCCAGGTGCTCGGCGAGCAGCCGCTCGGTGGTGTCCTGGGGCAGCGCGGCGAAGCGGTACGGCACCTCGGCGGGCAGGTCGAGGTCGAGGCGCGGGCCGGGTTCGCCGTCGACGAAGGCGAGCTGGCCCAGCAGCGGCACCGCCTCGTCCAGGACCCGGCCCACCAGCCCCATCGCGTCCCAGAGCTCCAGGGTGCGGGGCTGGATCCCCACCGCCTTGGCGTAGGGCTGCGGGGCGTCCAGCCGGTCGACGACCCGGCAGCGCACGCCGCGCCGGCACAGCTCGGCGGCCGCGGTCAGGCCGACCGGGCCGGCGCCCACGACCAGTACGTCGGTGTCGTCCATGCCCGCTCCTCGGCTGCCCGGCACCGGCGGTGCCGCCCGTACTCCCAGGCTGCCCTCCGCCCCGGCGTCCCGCCCGGCGGAGGCGGTGGGACGTCCCGGCGGCCGCGGCGTGCGGGTTCGGCGTGCGGGTTCGGGGCCCGGGGCCGGCGTGCGGGCCGGGGCCCGGGGCCGGCGGGAAGGTCCCCCGTACAGGTACTGCTGGTTTGCGAACGGTTGACGCCGGGCACGTCCGCTCCACAGGTCCGCAGCCTCTACGACACCTACCGTTCGCCCAACGTTCTTGTACGGTCCCTACATTCGGGCCACTGCCGGTGATCGGCCGTCGGCGGTGCGTATCCGCCCGGCCCCGTCCGGCGCGCGTCCGCACCTGAGGAAAGGCCGCCCGATGGCCCCCCGCCTGTCCGTCGTCGTCCCGATCTACAACGTCGAGCGTTACCTCGCGGAATGCCTCGACTCGATCGCGGCCCAGACCTTCCAGGACTTCGAATGCGTCCTGGTCGACGACGGCTCCACCGACGGCGGCCCCGCCATCGCCGAGGAGTACGCCGGCCGCGACCCGCGCTTCCGCCTGGTCCGCCAGGAGAACCAGGGCCTCGGCGCCGCCCGCAACACCGGCTGGCGCCACCTGACCCCCGGCACCGAGTACCTGGCCTTCGTCGACAGCGACGACACCCTGCCGCCGCACGCCTACCAGCTGATGATCAGCACGCTGGACGAGACCGGATCCGACTTCGTCACCGGCAACGCGCTGCGCCTGCGCACCAGCGGCCTCACCCCCTCGCACGGCCACCGCCGCGCCTTCCGCGAGACCCGGCTGCGCACCCACGTCAGCGAGGTGCCCGCCCTGGTCACCGACCGCACCGCCTGGAACAAGGTCTACCGGCGCTCCTTCTTCGACGCCGCGGGCATCCTCTACCCCGAGGGCATCCTGTACGAGGACGCCCCGGTCAGCGTGCCCCACCACTTCCTCGCCGAGCGGGTCGACGTGCTCGCCGAGCCGATCTACCACTGGCGGGTGCGCGAGGACGGCGACCTGTCCATCACCCAGAAGAAGACCGACCCGCGCGGCGTGGTCGACCGGGTCCGCTCGATGGAACTGGTCCGGGAATGGCTGCTCGCCCGCCCCGAGCCGGAGTTCGCCGAGCACCTGCGCGCCTACGACCACAACTGCCTGGTCGAGGAGATCCCGATGTTCTTCTGGTCCGTCCCGGACGGCGACCGCGCCTACCGGGAGGCCTACCAGCAGCACGTCAGCCGACTGCTGCGGGCCATCGGCCCCGAGCGGCTTGCCGCCCTGGGCAGCCGGCTGCGGCTCAAGTACCGCCTGACGCTGGCCGACCGGATGCACCGCTTCGTCGCCGTCCAGCGCCTGCACCGCCTCGCCCGCCGCACCCGCCAGGTCGCCACCCGGAGCTGACACCGGGCCGCCACCCGGGGCCGGCGCCGGGCCGCCACCCGGGGCCGGCGCCCGGGGCCGCCACCCGGGGCCGGCGCCCGGGGCCAGGGCCGGGCCGCCACCCGGGGCCGGCGCCGGGGCCCTCGGGCCGGAACGGCCACCGCCCGTCCTGCTCCTGCTCCTGCTCCTGCCTTTTGCTCCTGCTCGGGGTGCGGCCCCGGCTTCGGCCCGGTGCCGAGCGTGCGCAGGGTGCGCAGGAACAGGTCCGCCTCGGCCGGTGCGAGCAGCGCGAGGAAGCGGCCCTCGGCCGCCACGCGCACGCGCTCGGCCCGCGCCGGCAGCTCCCGCCCCTGCGGGGTGAGCCGGACGACGTTCCGGCGGCGGTCCTCGGGGCCGCGGGCCCCAGCCGAACCACCCGCCCAGCCGGTCACCTTCGGCATCAAGACCACCCCCGTGCGCGCCCCCTACGCCGACGTCCTCCGCGTCCGGCAGGAAGCCGACGACCTCCCCGACCTCGCCGACGCCTGGTCATGGGACCACCTCATGCCCATCGCCGACCCCGAGGACGACGTCCCGGAAGTCCGGACCCTCCTCAGCGCCCTCGCCACCTCCACCCGCCGGCTGCGCCCCGGCCTCCTGGTCACCAGCAACCGGTTCCGCCACCCCGCCCGAGCTCGTCCCGCCGGGACCAGGCGGCGGCACCCCACCAGCCGCCCGGAGCCGGCGGCACCGCCGGGCCGAACCCCGCCGCCGCCGAATACGCCGGACACGGCCTGAGCCTCGTCCCGCCCCGGCGAGGGCATCGACCGCCTCGCCGAGACCCTCACCGTGCTGCGCGGCCTGTGGACCCAGGACGTCTTCGACTTCGACGGGCGCCACAACTCCCTCCACGGGAACCGCCACCACCCCGAACCCGTCCAGCCGCCGGGCCCGCCGATCCTCATCGGCGGCCGGGGAACATGCCTGCTGCGCCTGGTGTCCGCCTGTTCGGCGACCAGGCGGCCACCAGGACCGTCCCCGGCCCGCCCCACGACACCGTCGACCACGTCCGCGAACGCAGCCGCGTCCTCGACGCCCACTGCGCGCGATCGGCCGCGACCCGCGCACGATCACCCGCTCCGTCCACTACGTCGTCTCCTGCGACGACCCGGCCCGGGACCGGGCCGTCCTCGCCGAACCGATCGCCGCGGGCTTCACCCCCCTCGTCCTCAGCCTGCGCAGCCCCGACCCGCCGGGCGTGGCGCGGTGGCTGGTCGACGAGATCGTCGGCCCGCTGCGCCACGGCTGACCCGGGGGAGCCCCGGCCGCCGTCCGGTCGTGTGGCGCGCGGTGAGGCGGTGCCCGGTCAGGTGGTGCCCGGTCGTGCGGTGCGCGGCCCGGCGGCGTCGAGCGCGGCGAGCAGCCGGGCGCGTACGGCGGCGGCGGCCTCGCGGGTGACCGGGTCCTCGCTCTCCAGCTGCGGGGCGATCAGCTCCACGGCCGCGGCCAGGAGCGGGAGGGGCACCTCGGCGGTGCGCAGGTGGAGGAGCTGCGACGCCGCGCGCTCGCCGGGCGTGGGCGGGGTGGGGGCGCCGGGGATGAGGGCGGTGATGCCCCGGGGGAGCTGGCTGTCGGTCACCCGTCCATTCTCCCGCCTGCGCACCCGTGGAGATCACCGGGCGCAGCCGTGCGGCGGGGTAAAGGACGTGCCGCCGGGCGGCCGGGGGCGGGAGGATGACCGCCATGAGTGCGATCATCAGCTTGGATCTGGCCGGCTTCGTCCCACGCGAGGACGGGAACGGCACCGGGGGCGGAGACCGGGTGTGGGACGACCCACAGGGGATGGTCCTGTCCGTCCACGACTTCGCGCTCGTGCCGGACCTGGTGGCCCCGCTCGACGCGGGCGAGCGGCTGCTGCGCGAACTGGCCCGCCACACCGCGCGGAGCGGGGCCGCGCTGATCGAGGCGCAGGTGCGCGACCTGGGCGGGGTGCCGGGCCTGTGGCAGCTCGTCAAGGTGCCCAGGGCGACCGGCCGCGGGCAGGTCTTCATCGGGGCGTGGACGGTACCGCGCGACCGGTGCAGCGTGGTGCTGAAGGTGCAGGCCGCCGAAGGCCCGGTCAGCGGCATGCGCGAGGCGGTGGTCGCCGACCGGGTCGGCTTCGACGCCTACGTCCGCCCCCACCCCTACGACCCCGACCTGCGCGGCCCGCTGCCGTACCACGCGGCCGACCTCCCGGAGTGGGACGCCCACTTCCCCACCCACCCGCTGACCCTGGTCCGGCAGACGCTGGCCCGGGTCGGCGCGAGCGCGGTGCTCGACGACCGCTTCCGGGCCCTGCCCCCGTTCCCCGGCCCCGCACCCGACGGCGGCGCATCCGGCGGCGGTGCGTCCGGCGACGGCGCCGGCGACGTCCCGGCCGCCCCCGCCCCTGCCCCGGCGGAGGCGCCGCGCCGCCGGTGGTGGCGAGGACGCTGACGGGGCCGCCCGGCCCGCGCACGGGAAGTCGAACCGGCCGACTTCCCGTGCAGCGACACCGCTCCGCGCCGCCGACTCCCAGGATCGGTGCACCACGGGGTGCCCTGCCGATCGGCAGGGCACAACACCCGCGGAGAGCAGGACTTTTATGCCGATCGGCACATGTGCGCGAGGGGGTGCGGCGGCCACGCTTGGGGACATCGAGACGGCGGCCGCCCGGGCCGTCGGAGGGAGGGAAACCCACCGTGTTCCGCATTCGTACCCGCATCCGTAGCCGCGCCTCTGCCCGCGCCTGCGCCCGCGCCTGTGTCAGTGCCCGTGCCGCCCGGGGCGTCGCCGCGGCCGGGCTGGCGCTCGTGGCGCTCACGGGCGTCGCCCCGGCCTCCGCCACCGGCGCCGCGTCCGCCACCGCTCCGTCCGCCGAGCAGGACGGCCGGGCCGCGCGCCCGGCGAGCGTCAGCGGCACGGCCCGGATCTCGTACGCCTTCTCCCCGGACGACGAGATCCGGTTCACCGTCGACGCCCTGGCGGCCCCGTACACCCACCGCTTCCCGGGCACCGGTGCGGCCGAAGGCCTGCCCACCGACGCGCGGGGCACCGTCCGCTACTCCCACCGCACGGCCGACACCGGGAAGGTCTACAGCGCCGAGGCCCAGGTGGACTGCCTGAGCACCGGTGGCCCGGTCGCCACGCTGACCGCCGTCGTCACCAGGTCGGACGTCGGCAACACCGGCGAGCGAATAGGCCTGAGCATCTACCAGGGCAGCGGCCACGGTGACGCCCGCCTCGGGTTCTCCTGGGGCGTGGCCAACATGGACGTGGGTGCGGACGGCAAGCCCTACCAGCCGGTGGTCGGCACCTGCATGGCCCCGGCTCCGTTCGCCCCGGTCCTGCGTGGCGGCTTCACCGTCCACCACACAGAACTGGAGGCCCCGGGGACGGCCGGCCGCTGACCGGGCCCGCGCGGCGGCGATCCCGCCCCACTTCCGGCCTCGGTCCCGCCTCACTTCCCGACCACGAGGCGGCCGATCGTGCGGCCGAGGAGGCGGGGTGCCAGGCGCCGGGCCGTCCACATCGCCCGGGTGCCGCGCCCGGGGAAGGCCCACAGGTGTCCGCGGGCCAGGGCGCGGTCCATCGAGTCCAGGACCACCTCCGGGTCCAACCCCCGGACGTTGCCCACCAGTTCGGGGGAGTCGGCGCGCATCCGGTCCAGCATCGGGGTCTCCACCGCGGGCGGGCAGACGCACACCACCCGGATCCCGTCCCCGCGGTGCTCGGCCGCGACGGTCTCGGCGAGGAAGTGGACCGCGGCCTTCGCCGCGCCGTACGCCCCGCCCATCGGCACCGGCACCCAGCCGGCGATGGAGCCGAACAGCACCACCTGTCCGCCGCCCCGCGCGGCCATGGCCGGCACCACCGCCCGGACCACGTGGAGCGTGCCGCCGTACACGACGTCCATCACGCGCAGGGTGTCCGCCGGGTCCTGGTCCAGCAGCCGCCCCATGGCGGCGACGCCCGCGCAGTGCACCAGTCGGCGGGGCGGGCCCAGCGCGCGGCCGATGTCGCCGACCACGGTGGCGACGGCCGACCGGTCGGCGACGTCGCAGACGAACGGGCGCACCCCGGCGGCCTCCGCGGCCAGGGCGTCGAGGCCGGCCGCGTTCACGTCCACCGCGGCCACCGCCCACCCCGCGCGGGCCAGCCGCAGCGCCGCGGCCCGTCCGATCCCGCCGGCGGCACCGGTGACCAGGGCCACCGCACCCGGTGAAGACGACATCCGCACGCTCCTCGGACTGCTCGACTGCTCGACTGCTCGACGGCTCGACTGCCCGCGCACCAGGGCCCGTCCCCGGTGCGTTCCGGCACCGGAGGTCATGCCTTCCCACCCCGCCCGGATCCCACCCGCCGGGGGCCCGCCCTGTCCGTACGGAGCCCCGCCCGTACGGTGCGCGACCGCCGCCGCCGTCAGGTGCGGCCCGGGCGCGGGCGGGGCCGCCGTGCGACGGTGAATACAGGACCGCGGCTCCCGGGCACGCGTGGCGCACCGCGTGACGGGTCCCGGCAGGCCACGGGTCGGCGCGGCCGCCGGAGGATGCACCATGCACGCGAGGGACAGGACACCGGGAGAGCCGGAGGGCGAGCACAGGGGTGAGCACGGCGACGCCCGCCCCGACGCGCTCCCCGACACCCACGGGGAGGCACGCGGGGAGGAGCCCCAGCCCCCGCCGCCGGGGTCACCGCCCCCGTCGGGCCCGCCCCCGTCGGACCCGCCGCAGGGGGCGCCCGAGCGGATGACCGCCCGGCAGGCCCGTCAGGCCCGGCGGGCGGCCGAGTGGGGCAAGGCGAAGTACCTCGGCTCCTGGGCCGAGAACCTGTGGGGGCGGCTGGACGCGGTGGACTTCCTCAGCCAGGCCATGGTGCTGGCCGCCACGCTGCTGCTGTGCGCCGTCCCGTTCATGCTGGTGGTGTCAGCCCTGGCCGGGCGGTCGGCGGTGGCCGGGCTGACGTCGCGGCTGGGCCTGAGCCCGGAGGCCTCCGCCGACGTCGGCCACCTGTTCGCCTCCTCCTCGACCACGTCCTCGGCGGTCACCGGCCTGTCGTGGGTCTTCTTCATCGGGGGCGGCCTCGCCGCCGCCGTCTCGATCCAGCAGCTGTACCAGCGGGTCTTCCAGCTGCCCAAGCACGCCTGGGACAGGCTGCGCGCGCTGGTCTGGCTGGCCGTGGTGGTGGGCTGGCTCGCTCTGGCCGCCCTGGTGGGCCACACGTTCCACGCGAGTCAGCCGGTGCTGTGGTGGATCATCAGCGTCGCCGTCTGCATCCTCTTCTGGTGGTTCACGATGTGGTTCCTGCTGGGCGGGCGTGTCGCCTGGCGCCGGCTGCTGCCGTGCGCGGTCGCCACCGGCGGGTTCTGGATCGGCATGCTGCTCGTCTTCCACTTCACCTTCTCGGGCATGGTCATCGGCAACGAGCAGGAGTACGGGCCGATCGGGGTGGTGTTCACCCTGATGTCGTTCTTCATCGCGATCGGCGTGGTGATCATCCTGGGCGCGTCCACGGGCATGATGTGGCACGACCGGGGCATGTCCTTCCGGGCGGCGGTCCGCCGAACACGCCGGACGCCGTAGCCCCCGCCCGGCTCCACCCCCCCGCCCGGGCCCGCCCCCGGTCCCCGCCGCCCCCGCCCCCCCGCTGACCTCGCCGCCCGCTACCCCGCCCCCCGCTACCCGGCCCGGCCGCCGCCCGCCCCGGCGGTGACCAGGCCGGACTCGTAGGCCGCGATGACCGCCTGGGCGCGGTCCCGGACGTCGAGCTTGCCGAAGATGCTGGTGATGTAGTTCTTCACCGTCGACAGGCTGATGTCCAGGGCCCGGGAGATCTCGGCGTTGTCGAGGCCGGTGGCCATCAGGCGCCACACCTCGACCTCCCGGGGCGTGAGCCCGCCGGTGTCGGCGACGGGCGGCGGGGCGCCGAGGGGAGCCCGGACGTAGGTGGAGATCAGCCGGGTGAGCAGGCGCGGGGCGACCACCGCCTCGCCGGTGTGCACGGTGCGGATCGCCGCGCCCAGCTCCTCCGGCGAGACGTCCTTGGGCAGGAACCCGTGGGCGCCGGCGCGCAGCGCCGCCACCACGTACTCGTCCATGTCGAAGGTGCTGAGGGCGAGGACCCGGCAGGAGGGCAGGGCGCGGGCCAGCTCGCGGGTCGCGTCGACCCCGTCCAGGACGGGCATCCGGATGTCCATCACCACGACGTCGGGGCGCAGCAGGCGGGCGGCGGCGACGGCCTGCTCCCCGTTCTCGGCCTCGCCCACCACCTCGAAGGACGGGTCGGGGGAGAGGATCAGTGACAGGCCGCGCCGCACCAGCGGCTGGTCGTCCGCGATGAGGACCCTGATGCCCGGTCCCGGTGCCGCCGCGCTCACCGGGCCGCCGCCGTGCCGTGCTGGACGGCCGCGTCGGCCGTCTCCTCCGGGGCCAGCGGCAGCTCGGCCACCACGGCGAAGCCGCCCGCCGGCCGCGGGCCGGCCTCCAGGGTGCCGCCGTGCAGGGCGACGCGCTCGCGCATGCCGATCAGGCCGTACCCGCCCCGGCTCCCGCCCGCCGCCGTGTCCCGGCCGGGCTGCGCGGTGTCTCCGTCGAGGCCGCCGCCCCTCCCGC
This sequence comes from Kitasatospora sp. NPDC101447, assembly GCF_044767225.1. NCBI lineage: Bacteria > Bacillati > Actinomycetota > Actinomycetes > Kitasatosporales > Streptomycetaceae > Kitasatospora > Kitasatospora sp. NPDC101447. Next base: position 37,124 of record NZ_JBIWNL010000015.1, on the reverse strand, counting down.
CGCCCCTCCCGCCGTCGTCGCGCACCTCGACGGTGACCCGGTCCGCGCCGTACGTCAGGAGCACGCTCGCGCGGGCGGGCCCCGCGTACTTGCGGGCGTTGGTGAGGCCCTCCTGGACGATCCGGAACACCGTCAGGCCGACGGTCGGCGGCAGCGGGCGCCGGGGCCCGTGGACGTCGAGGTCGGTCGGCAGCCCGGCGAGGCGGGACTCGGCGACCAGCCGGTCCAGGTCCTCCGCCCCGGGCTGGGGCGAGGGCAGGCCGGCGTCCGGCTCGTCGCCGGCCCGCAGCACGTCCAGGAGCTGGCGCATCTCGCGCAGGGCCAGCCGCCCCGAGGACTCCAGGGTGACCAGGGCCTCCCGGACCACCTCCGGGTTGGCGAGGTTGGCCCGGGCGCCGCCGGCCATCAGCTGCATGGTGGTGATGTGGTGCGCCACGATGTCGTGCAACTCCCGTGCGATGCGGCGGCGTTCGTCGGCCACCGCACGGTCGGCCAGCAGCCCGCGGTTGGCCTCCACCTCCCGCTGCCAGCGCGCGATCGCGACGCCGGCGCCGGCTGCCAGCAGGGCGGCGGCCGGCGCGCTGACGGCGGCCTGCCAGGTCGGCATGCGCAGGTTGCTCTGGCCCAGCACCGTCAGCACCGACGCCACCGCCACGGCCACCGCCGTCCGCGCGACGGGGACGGCGGTGGCCACCGTGTACAGGGCGACCGCCAGGACGGCGCCGAAGTGGGGGCTCGGCGGTGGTGCGGACAGGTCGGCCGCGGTCCCCAGCACCAGGACGCCGGCCAGCGCCGCGACCGGACGCCTGCGCCGGGCGAGCAGCGGCAGGGCCGCCAGGGCGACCAGGAGGAAGCCCGGCAGGCTCGCCCCCCGGTCGACGCTCTCCCCGTTGAACACCAGGTAGCCGAGCAGGTCGATCGTGCAGGCGACGGCCGCCACCAGCGCGTCGGTGTTGCTCCACGGAGCGCCGTCGGCATCCGACGAGGGGTCCGCCGCCGCGCCGGGCCCCCGGCCGGGGGCCACCCCGTGCCCCGCGTCCGCCACGAGGCGCTGACGCCCGCCCATGTCCGTTCCCCTCCGTGTCGTTCCCGTGCCGTACCCGCGCCGCCACCGCCGGCGACCGACCGTCCGCCATCGGACGACCGTCCCGGACGACCGCCCGCCATCGGACGACCGTCCCGGACGACCGTCCGCCATCGGACGACCGTCCCGGACCGGCACTGATCAGCTGCGATGACGCCATTCTGGCATCGGTCCACCCCGCCCCCGCATGGTCCCCACGGCCGATCGCCGGCCCCGGACCAGGACCACGGTCCCGGGTCCGGCCCCGGCCGGGGACCCGGGGCCCCGGTGCGGATCGTCCCGCGCGAGGACGTCCGGGGCATGCTCCGGGTGATGGTCTGGAACCCGTCCGGGAACCCCCGGAGCCGCCCCGGGAACCCCCCCGGGAGCCGAGACCGACCTGCGGACGCTCGCGTCCACCGCCGGAGGATTTTCGTGATCCGCGCACTGACCGGATACGCCACCAGGAACCCGTGGAAGGTGATCACCCTCTGGGTGCTGCTGGGGATTTCCCTGACCCTGCTGAGCCCGATGCTGCTCTCCCGCGTCACCCAGTCCCAGACCGGGGACTTCCTGCCCCGGAGCTACGACTCGGCCGCCGCACTGCGGATCGCCGAGGAGAACTTCGGGGCGAGGCCCGACGCCACCACGGTCACGGTGCTGGTGGCCAGGACGGATGGCAAGCCCCTCGCCGCCGCCGACCAGCAGCGGATCGAGGCCGAGGCGGCGAAGCTCGCCCAGCGCCGGGTCGTCATGCCCCGGAAGAAGGACGATCCGGCCTTCCTCGTCCCCGACCGCTCGCAGACCCCCCGGATCGCCCCCGCGATGGTGGCCCCCGACCGCGGCTTCGAACTCCTCGCCGTCGAACTGACCGGGAACGCCGCCGACGAGGGCGTCCAGGGCGTCTACCGGACCTTCCGGGACGCCGCCCGGGCGCAGTTCGCCGACGCCGGGATGCGCACCGGGTTCACCGGGGGACTGGCCGACTCCGTCGACACCGCCGACGCCAACCGCACCGCCGCGACGGTCGGCGGCGCACTCGTCACCGGGCTGATCGTCCTGCTCAACGTGCTGGTGTTCCGCAGCGTCCTCGCGGCCCTGCTGCCGCTGCTCGCGGTCGCCTTCATCGGCGGCGTGGCCCAGGGTGCCGTGGCCGGCGCCGCGATGCTGACCGGCCTCAAGCTCGACGCCGGCACCCCCGGACTGGTCGCCGTGGTGCTGCTCGGCATCGGCGTCGACTACCTGCTGTTCCTGCTCTTCCGCTTCCGCGAGCAGCTGCGCGCCCGGCCCGAGCAGCCCGCCCGCGAGGCGGCCGCCCAGGTCTGCGCCCGGGTGGGCACCGCGATCACCTCGGCCGCGCTGACCATCGTCGCCGCCTTCGCCACCCTCGGCGTGGCGAGCTTCGGCCAGTTCCGCTCGCTCGGCCCGGCCATCGCCGTCGCCGTCCTGGTCATGCTGCTGGGCAGCCTCACCCTGATGCCCGCCCTGCTCGCCGCCTGCGGCCGCGGGATGTTCTGGCCCTCCCGCAGCCTGCGCCGACAGCCGCGCGAGGGCTTCGCCGCCCGCTTCGGCGCGGTGGTGGCCCGACGCCCGCTGCCGCTGCTGCTCGCCGCCGTCGCCCTGCTCGGCGCCCTGACCGCCGGCACGGCCGGGATCCGGATGGACTACGGCGTGGGCGGCGCCGGGGAGAAGACCCCGGCCGCCGTCACCGCCGCCGAGATCTCCCGCACCCTGCCGGCCGGCGTCTCCGACCCGACGAGCGTCTACGTCCTCGCCACCGACGGCACCGCCCTCACCCCCGGACGGCTCGACGACCTCGCCGGGGCGGTGGCCCGGGTCGACGGCGTCGGCACGGTGGGCGCCACCGTCCTCAACGCGGACCACCGCGCCGCCCGGATCGACCTCTACCTGAAGGCCGATCCGCAGAGCCAGCGCGCCCGCGACCTGGCCTCCGGCCCGGTGCGCGCCGCCGTCGCCGCCCACACGCCCCCCGGGACCACCGCCCACGTCGGCGGCACGGCCGCGATCTACGCCGACGTCGCCACCGCCGTCGACCACGACCTGGCGGTCGTCTTCCCGGTCGCGGCCGCCCTGATCGCGCTGATCCTGCTGCTGCTCCTGCGCAGCCTGCTCGCCCCGCTGGTCCTGATGCTCTCCGTCGGCCTCGGCTTCGCCGCCACCCTCGGCGCCGCCACCCTGCTGTTCCAGCACGGACTGGGCGAACCGGGCGTCAGCTTCACCCTCCCGCTGGTGCTGTTCCTGTTCGTCGTGGCCCTGGGCACCGACTACAACATCCTCATCACCGACCGGATCCGCGAGGAGATGCGCCACCCCGGCCCCGCCCGCGCGGCCGTCGCCCGCGCCGTGCGGCACACCGCTCCCGCCGTCGCCACCGCCGGCCTGGTCCTGGCCGGCTCCTTCGCCACCCTGGCCACCACCCCGGGCAGCGAACAGGTGGCCTTCGCGATGACGCTCGGCATCCTGCTCTCCGCCGTCGTCCTGTCCCTGGTCCTGGTGCCCGCCGTCGCCGCCCTGTTCGGCCGCGCCCTGTGGTGGCCCGTGCGCACCGCCCGCCACGAGCGCACGGCCGCCGGGGCCCCGGAGCCGGCCCGGATCCCGGTGCCCTGACAGCGGGTGCCCCCGAACCGGCGGGGGCACGGCACCGACGAGGGGGCGGGCCCTGCCCGCCCCCTCGCCCGCATTCCCCCGGCCGCCCCCGGCCGTCCTCTCGCCCGCATTCCCCCGGCCGCCCCCGGACGGCCCTGCCGCCCGTCAGTCCAGCCAGCGCCCGTCGCGCATCAGCTCACGGCCGGCCAGCTCGTCCGCCTCGCGCCAGGCCTGGACCAGGCGCGGGGTGACCAGGAACCAGCGGTACGCCGTACCGAGCCCGCGCGGGTCGAAACCGGTGCGCGCCGCGAACCGGTCGCCCCGCTCCCGGGGCAGGGCGTCCATCGCCAGCACCTCCACCGTGCCCTCGACCACCGTCACGTCACGGGTGTGCCCCAGGGTCAGCCGGGCGGTGCCGCCCGCGGCCAGGTTGCGGCCGGTCGGGCCGTCCGCCACCGTCGCCAGCAGCAGCGCCCCGCCGTCCCAGTCGAAGGACAGCGGCACCAGGTACGGGGCGCCGTCGGGCGAGGCGCTGGCGAGCCAGAGGTCGACGTCCTCGGCGAGCCGGCGTTCGGTGTCACGGCGGCGCTCGGCGCGGGAGCGCGGGCCGTGGGCCGGCTCCTGCAGCAGGCCGATCGGGTTGCCGTCCGGGTCGACGAGGGTGGCCACCAGCCGTCCGCCGCCCACGTCGTGCACGGGCTCCTTCACGGTGGCGCCCGCGGCGGTCACCGCGGCCACGGCGGCCCCGATGTCCGGCACGTGCCAGTGGGCCAGCGGCGCGGTCAGGCCCTGCGGCCCGCCGGCCGGCAGCAGCCCGATGTGCTGGCCGGCGGCCTCGAAGCCGACGTAGTACGGCTCGTCGGTGCGCGGCGGGGTTCCGAGCAGGGCCGCGTACACGGCCCTGGCCGCCGCCAGGTCGGACACCGGGTACAGGACGGTCCTGATCCCGAGGGTGGCGGAGCCGGTCACGGGTCACTCCTCTCGTCGCGGGACCGCGCCCTGATGGCCGATCGCCGTGGTCACAGCCTCGCCCGCCCGGAGTGCCCGCCGCCTCCGTGCCGACCACGGAACCCGGTACGGAACTCCGTTGGCCGGCACCGATAATGAGCCGGTGTCGACTCCACTGATCTCGCCCCGGGAAGCCGACGTGCTCGCGCTGCTCGGCGACCACCTCAGCAACGCGGAGATCGCCGCGCAGCTGTTCATCTCGGTCCGCACGGTCGAGTCCCATGTCTCCTCGCTGCTGCGCAAGTTGGAGCTGCCGGACCGCCGGGCGCTGGCCCGGAGCACGGCCGCGCCCGCCGCCGCCCGCAGCGCCTCGGCCGACTCCGCCCACCAGCCCAGCCCGGCGCCCGTCCAACCGGCGCCCGTCCAACCGGCTCCCGCCCTCCCGGCGCCGCTGACCGCGTTCGTCGGCCGGGCGCGCGAGCGCGCGGAGCTGGCCGAGGCGCTGCGGGCCCACCGGCAGGTGACCGCGGTCGGCCCGGGCGGGGTCGGCAAGACGCGGCTCGCGCTGGCCGTGGCGGGCGAACTGGCCGCCGGCTTCGCCGACGGCGTGCGGTTCGTCGACCTCGTCCCCGTCACCGACCCGCAGCGGGTGGGCGCGGCGGTGGCGGCGGCCGTGGGCGCGGGCGAGCAGCCCGGCCGGGGCGTCGACGACGCGGTGGTGGCCGCGCTGGCGGACCGCGCGGCGCTGCTGGTGCTGGACAACTGCGAGCACGTACGCGACGGCGTGGCCCCGTTCGTGGAACGGCTGCTCACCGCCTGTCCGCGGGTGCGGGTGCTCGCGACCAGCCGGGCCCGGCTGATGGTGCCCTTCGAAAGGGTCCTCGCGGTCCCGCCGCTGTCGCGGGTCGGCGGCGGCGACTCGGACGCGGTCGCCCTGTTCACGGCGCGGGCGGCCGCCGTCGGCCGGGCCCCGGACCGGGAGCGGCTCGGCGAGGTCGCGGCGCTGTGCGAACGGCTCGACGGCATGGCGCTGGCGATCGAGCTGGCGGCGGCGCGCTGGCCCACGCTCGGGCTCGACGGCCTCACGGCCGGCCTCGACGACCAGCTGCGGATCCTGGCCGGCGGCCCCCGCGCCGACGGCCGGCACCGGTCGGTGCGCGCGGTGCTGGACTGGAGCCACGACCTGCTCGAACCCCGGGACCGGGTGCTGCTGCGGCGGGTGTCGGCCTTCGTCGTGCCGTTCACCGCGCAGGCGGCGGCCGAGGTGGCCGGGTTCGCGCCGCTGGATCCGGCCGAGGTCGCCGACGGGCTGGGCCGGCTCGCCGAGCAGAGCCTGCTGGCCGTGACGCACGACGCGGCGGGCACCCGCTACCAGGCGCTGGAGACCATCCGGCAGTACGGGGCGGAACGCCTCGACGGGGCTGGGGAGTCGGCCGAGGTCCGCTCCCGCCACCTGGCGTGGTGCCTGGCCGGTGCGACCGCCCTGACGGGACGCCACCACCCGGACCAGCCGGACCAGCCGGACCATCCGGACCATCGGGACCACCCCGGTCACCCCGGCCATCCCGATCGCCCGGCTGGCCCGGACCGGCGCGCCCGGTTCGACGCTCTGGCCGAAGACCTCCGGGCCGCCCTCGCCTGGGCCGCCGACCGGCCGGAGCAGCGGGTACCGGCCCGCCGGCTCGCCCTCGCCCTGGCCGCACTCGCCTTCGACGCCAACCTGCTCGGCGAATCACAGCAGCGCTTCGAACAGGCCGCCGCACTCGCCGGCCCGACCGAGGACACCTCCGACGTCACCACCGGCACCGCCACCATCACCGCCACCGGAGACGCCACCTGCGACGCCGCCGCCGCGCTGCGCGAGGCCGCGGGGGTGGCCGGCTGCCGCAGACGCGGCGAGGACATGTTCCGCCTGCACCGCGCCGCCGCCGAGGCCGCCCTGCAGGCCGGCGACACCACCGGCGCCGCCCGCGACCTGGCCACCGCCGCCACCGTCGCGTACCGCTTCTCCAGCACCTTCGCCCGGATCCCCGGGACGCCGGAGGTGAACTCCCTGCTCGCGCAGGCGCGGGAGCTGGCCGGCCCGGCGGACCCGGCCGCGCGGGCGGCCGTCGCCCTCGCCGAGGCCGCGGTCGTCGCGGACGCCTACGGCGCCGTCCAGGGCGACGCCGACAACACCGCGCACGAGACGGTCGGGTACGCCGAACGCGCCGTCGAACTCGCCCGCCTCACCGGGGACCCGGTCGCCGAGTCCGCCGCCCTCGACGCGCTCTCCGGCGCCCGCAGCTGGGCCGGCGAACCGTTCGGCGCCGCAGCCGCCGCGAGCCGCCGGATCGACGTCCTGGCCGGCGCGCCCCGCACCCCGGCCGGGACGCACGAGCTGGTGGACGCCCTCGCCATGGCCGCCGGAAACGCCCTCGGCGTGGGGCAGTTGGCGCAGGCCCGCCGGTGGAGCGGGAAGCTCGCCGAGCACCCGCTGCTGGCCGAGGCGGGCCACCACGCCACGTCCTGGCTCCTGGTCACCGAGGCGTTCGCCGGCCGCGCCGACGCGGTGCTCCCGGGCGGCGCCACGTTCCTCGACGCGTGGGAACGGGGCGGCCGGCCACGGTCGTTCGTGCTCGGCCCGGCCGCCGCGGCGGTCGCGATGGTCCACGGGCTGCGCGGCGACCACGACGCCCGGGCGGCCTGGCTCGCCGTCGCGGACCGGGCCGGCCCCGTCCTGGACCACCGCCACGGCCACGGCGCGGTGTTCGACGCCGTCGTCCTGCTCCACCACGGCGACGCGCAGGCGGCCCTGAACCGCCTGGCACCGGAACCGGACCAGGTGTGGAAGTGGGTCTGCTGGGTCTGGCTGCACTGGTACGTCGCCCTGCGGGCGGAGGCCTCGGTGCTCGCCGGCCACCCGGACGCCCGCGAGCGGATCGCCGCGGCCCGCGCCGTGATCGACGGCAACCCGGCCGCCTCCGCCCAACTCGACCGGGCACAAGCCCTGCTGGACGGCGACCCGGCTCGACTGCCCGCCGTCGCGGCGGCCTTCGACGCGGCCGGCTGCCCCTACCAGGCGGCGCGCACCCTGCTGCTCGCCGGCGACGAGCACCGCCCCGCCGGCCGGTCGGCACTCGCCGGCCTCGGCCTCGCCCCGCCGCCCGCCGGATAGCCGCCCGCCCGCTGACGCGTCAGCCGCCCCGCCCGCCGGATCGCCGCCCACCCGCCGACGCGTCAGCCGACGGCGCGCTTCACCAGGGCGGCGATCCGCTCCTCGACCTCCGCCGTCACCTCGGTCAGCGCGTAGTAGGCCGGCCACATCGGCCCCTCGTCCAGCTGGGCCTGGTCGCTGAAACCCAGCATGGCGTAGCGGGACTTGAACTTCTCGGCGCTCTGGAAGAAGCAGACCACCTTGCCGTCCAGCGCGTACGCGGGCATCCCGTACCAGAGCTTGGGCGCGAGGCCGGGGGCGACGGCGGCGACGATGGCGTGCAGCCGCTCGGCCATGATCCGGTCGCTCGCCTGCATCTCGGCGATCTTGGCGAGGACGTCACGCTCCGCCTCGGCGGCCTTCTCCTCCTTGGACGCCTTGCGCGCGGCCTTCTTCAACTCCTGCGCGTGGTCCTTCATCGCCGCCCGCTCCTCGGCGGAGAAGCCCTCGTGCCTGTCGGTCGCACTGCTGGTCATGGTCAGCCCCTGTCGTCTCGTCAGCCCCGGTCGGACCCGATCGCCGTGATCACATCGTGCCCGGCCCGCTGTACGGACCGCCTCCGTGCTGACCACGGAAAGCACCACGGACGGCGGACCCACGGACGGCGAGCCCCGGCCCGCCCCCGGTGTGGGCCAGGCCTGACGACGGATAACCTCGCCCGATGACCACCACGTTGAACGAATCCGTCCGCGCCCTGCTCGACGCGCCGATCCCCGCCGTCCTCGCCACCCTCAACCCGGACGGCGGCCCGCAGACCTCGGTGGTCTGGATCGGCCGCGACGGGGACGACCTGCTCGTCTCCACCGCCGCCGGGCGCCGCAAGGAACGCAACCTGCGCCGCGACCCCCGGGCCAGCCTCACCGTCTACGACCCCGCCGACCCGCTGCGCTACGTCGAGATACGCGGCCTGGCCACCGTCACCGAGGACACCGGCCGCGCCGTCGCCGTCGCCCTCGCCGAACAGTACGAGGGTCCCGGTGCCGGCCGGGAGTACCTCGACCTCCCGGCGGAGGTCCTGCGCGTCGTCGTCCGCATCACCCCCACCAAGGTGCTCGGCACCGCGACCGCCTGACCGGCCGCCACCTGACCGGCCGCCACCACATGACCGCCGCCGCGGGCGCGGTCAGGCGACGAGGTCGGTACGGGCCGCGCGGTAGCGGCCGGGGGTGGTGCCGAACTGGCGGACGAAGGCGTGCGAGAGCGCGTAGGGGCTGGCGTAGCCGACCTTGCGGGCGACGGCTTCCAGCGGGTCGGCCGTGTTGCGCAGCAGGCCCGCGGCGCGGGTCATCCGCCACCAGGTGAGGTAGGCCATCGGGGGGCGGCCGGTGAGGGTGGTGAAGCGGCGGGTGAGGGTGGCGCGCGAGACGCCGGCGTGGGTGGCCAGGGTCTCGGTCGTCCAGGGGTGGGCCGGGTCCTCGTGGACGGCGGCGAGCGCGGTCGCCACCACGGGGTCGGTCAGTGCGGCGGCCCCAGCCGTCGGCGCCGCGCCGGGTGGTCCAGGCCCGCACCAGGTAGACCAGCAGCAGGTCGATCAGGCCTGGTACGGCGAGTTCGCCGCCGGGTCGGGAGGCGGTCAGTTCGCTGCTCAACAGGTCGACGGCGGCGCGTAGTTCGGGGTGCTCGCCGGTGCGGGTGGGCAGGTGGACGACCTCGGGCAGCTCGCGCATCAGCGGGTGCCCGAGCCCGTGGTCGAGGCGGTACTTGCCGCACAGCAGGTCGGCCGCACCGGGAGCGCCCGGATCGGGAGCACCCGCACCGGTCGCACCGGCACCGGCACCGGCAGCATCAGCACCGGACGCGTCCGCACCGGCGGCGTCCGGGCCGCTGCCGGGGCGCCGTCGGGGGCCGATCAGGGAGTCCAGCTCCGGCAGGCGCGCCGCCTGGGCGGCGGTCAACTCCCCGTCGGACAGGGCGTGTCCGCTGCCGTGCGGCAGCAGCACCGCGTCGCCGGGGCCCAGCCGCAGCGGCTCGCCGCCGTCGGCCAGCAGCCAGCAGCTGCCGGACAGCACCACGTGGAAGCCCGCGCCCGCGTAGGAGGGGATGCGCGCGCCCCAACGCCCCGCCACGCGCAGCCGGTTGGAGGCGGGCCGGCCCGCCCGTACGGCGGCGATCGCGTCGCTGACCACGTCCATCCGGCCATCGTAACCGCCCCGAACGCCTCCGCCGGGACGCCGGTGATGAGCCGTTCGCGTATCGGAGCGAGCCACTGGCGCATTGAGCGGCTCACCCGGCCTCCCTAGGCTCGTCACCGAAGGTCGGACGCCGAAGGTCGGACGCCGAAAGTCGAAGACCGAGACCGAAGACCGAAGACCGAACACCGAACACCGGACCGACGGACGACAGATGGAGGGGGCGAGCCGTGGAGCGGATCGTACTGGGGGACGTGGAGATCATCCGGGTGCTGGAGTTCCAGGGGCCGTTCGCGCCGGCCGCGGAGATCGTGCCCGAGCTCGGCGAACCGGCCTGGAGCGCCGACGCCGCCGCCCTGGCGCCCGAGCACTACGACCCGGCCTCCGGCGCCTACATCGGCGCGCTGCAGACCTGGGTGGTGCGCAGCGGCGGCCGGACGGTCCTGGTGGACACGGGGGTGGGCAACGGGCGCGAGCGGCCGGCGACGCCGCTGTTCCACCGGCTCGAAGGGCGTTTCCCGGAGCTTCTGGCCGCCGCGGGGGTGCGGCCGGAGGACGTGGACGCGGTGGTGAACACCCACCTGCACGCGGACCACGTGGGGTGGAACACGGTGGAGCGGGACGGGGCGTGGGTCCCGACGTTCCCGAACGCCGTGTACTACCTGCCGGCGGCGGACCGGGCGTTCTTCGACCCGGCCGCCGGGAACGGCCCCCGCGGCGGTGACGCCGCGGGGGCCGAGGACACCGCGGAGGCGGTGCGGTGGGCGGAGTGGCACCAGGTGTTCGAGGACAGCGTGGCCCCGGTGCTGGCGGCCGGGCAGGCGCAGGAGTGGTCGGGTTCGCTGCGCATCGACCCGGCGCTGGTGCTGGAGGAGGCGCCGGGGCACACGCCGGGCTCGTCCGTGCTGCGGGTGCAGTCCGGCGGTGAACGGGCGGTGTTCGTGGGGGACGTGATGCACTCGCCGGTGCAGCTGGCGCACCCCAGCTGCAGCAGCTGCTTCTGCCTGGACCCGGTGCAGGCGGCGGCCAGCCGGTTGCGGGTGCTGGAACGGGCGGCGGCGGAGAAGGAGTTGGTGATTCCGGCGCACTTCGCGGGGGCGGGGGCGGCGCGGGTCGGCCGCGCGGGGGCGGGGTTCTCGGCCGACTGGGCGCGCTGACACCCGGGCCCGCCGGGCACCGGGCCTGCGGGCCCCGGGGGGAGTGCCCGGCGGTGCCCCGGCGTCGGGTCCCGTCGGGCACCGCCGGTCCTCCGCGCGGCCCGGCCGTCAGCTGAGGGTGGCCCAGGCCTGGCTGTTGGCGCTGCCGGCCGGGTTGACGGTCACCGCGGCGCCGGCACTGACGGAGGCGCTGTCGAGGGCGTACCCGGTGGCCGGGTTGGTGATCGTGTAGGTGCCGCTGCTGTTCTGGGTGACCTTCCACTTCTGGTGCGTGTCGGTGGAGTCGAAGGCCTTCAGGGTGACCTGGGCCCCGGCGGCGCCGGGGGCGGTCAGGGTGAGCGGGGTCGGGCAGCTGTCGTAGATCCTGACCGTGCCGTCCGCGTTCGTGTCGAACTTCCACCGCTCCGAGGCGTGGGTGGAGTCGTAGGTGTTGAGGTCGGCGACCACACCGGTGGTGGCGGCGCACTGGCCGGCGTGCTCCAGGGCCAGGCCGCCGCCGTCGGTGAGGGCGTGGTACTGGTTGTCGCCGACGATCGTGGGCCCGTAGTCGATGGTGTGGGCGGCCAGGTAGGCGAGCGCGGAGGCGTTGGTGGCGAGGTTGCCGGCGGGCCGTCCGGTCGTGAAGTAGTCCGCGAAGGTGGACGGGGCGTGCGTGGTGAGCACCGCGATGGTGCCGTTCCAGCCCCCGTCGAGGTTCTTCCACAGGTCGAGCAGCGAGCCGTCCACGTTGCCCTGGACCTGGTCGCCGGTGTTCCAGCCGGTGGTGTACGTGAACGGGTAGCTGCTGCCGTCCGGCCACACGTAGCGGTTGTCGCCGAGCAGGTAGGCGGCGGCGGAGTCGGCGAAGCCCTCGGTCCAGGCGCAGCTGCCGGAGCCGGCCAGGGCGATGTAGTGCGGGCTGCAGTTGGTGACGAGCGGGAACCTGCCGTCGTACAGGCGGTGCATCAGGAAGTGGCCGGACTCGTGCAGCACGGTGTGCTCGGAGTCAGGGTCGCCGGAGGCCAGGTGGACGGTGTTGGCCAGGTCGTAGTACGGGCCGTCCGAGGAACCGTCGGTCCACTGGACGTTCAGCTCCGTGCAGGCGTTGCTGTTCGCCTCGTGGGAGGACCAGCAGTCGCTGGTGGAGTTGTTGCGGTTCCACCAGATGAGGTTGACGGTGTCGAACGCGTGCCAGGCCCGGGCGGTGGCGGCGGCCGGCTTGAGCGTGCCGAGCGAGGTGCCGGCGGAGACGTTCGTCCGGACGGGGGAGTCCAGGGTGTAGGGGGTGCCGGTGGTGTCGCTGACCTTCCACAGCTTGGTGCTCTCGGTGCGGAAGCGCACCCACATGCTGCTCATGGAGGTGGTGGTGACGGGCGTGTAGCAGAGGTTGAAGCCTCCGTCGCCGACGGCGGTGTACTGGTAGTCGGCGGTGAGCTGGCGGGCGTTGTCGGTGGACTTCTCGTTGCCCCACAGCGCGACGTTGGCGTTGCGGACCGGCTTGGTCCTGGTGGGCTTCGCGGTGCCGTCCTCGGCCGACTGGTAGTCGTACTGCAGGTTGCCGCTCAGGCAGATGGGGGAGGCCGCGGCGGCGGGGGAGGCCGTCAGCGGGACGGCGGCGGTGGCGGCGAGCAGGACGGTTCCCAGGGCGGCGAGGCCGCGGGGCAGCGGGATTCCGATGGCCAAGGACGGGTTCCTTTCGGGAGCGCGGCCCCCGGGGGTGCCGCTTGCGGTTCCCTGACAGGTCGGGGCCGTCGCGCCGTTCGCCGGGGGCGCTGTCCTCACCGGGGACGGCACCGCTCGCGCCGGGGGACGGCGCCGCGATCGCCGGGCGGCGGCAGCACCGTTCGCCGACGACCGGGCCCGCAGCCAGGATCACCGCCGGTGTCCGTCGCGGTAAGAGCGCTCGGAAGCGTGGGTGCAGGCCGGTGCTCCGCCGGAATCACTTCGGTGGCGAACCGGCCTTCGCGCGCCCTCCGTACCGGCTCGCCCCTTCCGGGGATGCAGGGGGCGTTTGAACCCGTCGGCGGTGAGTGTCCGTCAGGGGGCGTCCGGCGTCCGGGCGCTCGTGTTTTGCTCGGTCGCGCAATTTCTTGCTCGGCCGAGCAAACTGCTCTACAGTCTTGCTCGGGCAAGCAAGAACCAGCTTGCACGAGCAAGGAGGTGCGGGGATGGGGCGGACGTTCACCGAGTCGGGGCGCCGGGCACAGATCGTGCAGGCCGCGATCGAGGTGGTCGCCGAACAGGGCTACGCGAAGGCGTCGTTCAGCCGGATCGCGAAGCAGGCCGGGCTGAGCAGCACCGGGATGATCTCGTACCACTTCGCGGGCAAGGATGACCTGATGCACGAGGTCGTCGCCGAAGTGACCAGGGTGACCGGCGCGTTCATGGCGCCCAGGGTCGGCGCCGCCGAGGGTGCGCGCGCCCGGCTGCGGGCGTTCGTCGAGGCCAACGTCGAGCTGCTCGCGGTCTGGCCCCGGCACCTCAAGGCGCTGATCGAGGTGCTGCCCAACCTCGGCGGGGACGACCCGGCCACGGTGGGCTACAACGCCTCCCTGCAGCTGCTGATGGACGGCCAGGAGCAGGCCGTCCGCCAGGCCCAGGAGGCGGGCGAGTTCCGGGAGTTCGACCCCCGGCTGATGCTCGTCGCGCTGCGCGGGGCGGTCGACGCCGTGGTGATGCGCTGGGTGGGCGATCCCGCCTTCGACGTCACCGCGGCCGGACGCGAGCTGGCGGACATCTTCGACCGGGCCACCCGGGCCGAACCGTAAGCGGGACGCCGGGGCCGACGGGCCGGCGGGGCGCACAGGACAGGGGAGAGGCAGTCATGGGAGGGGCGAGTGTGATGGGGGAGACCGTGAGCAAGCCGGCCGGACAGGAGACCGATCCGCAGGGCACCACGCCCGGGTCCGCACCGAACGGGTCCGCACCGAACGGGTCCGCACCGAACGGGTCCGCACCGGACAAGGACCACAAGGCCCGGGCCGCCAAGCGGCTGCTGGCCCGGTCGCTGGTCCTCGAACTGGCGCTGCCCCTCGGCGGGTTCTACCTGCTGCACGGCCTGGGGCTCAGCCAGTGGGCCGCGCTCCTGATCAGCGGCCTGCTGCTGGTGCCGTGGCTGGTGCTCGGCATGGTGCGCAGCCGCCGCATCGAGGCGATGCCGGCCTTCACCCTGCTGATGATCGCGCTCGGCGCGCTGATGGCGACGGTCAGCGGCAGCCCCCGGGTGCTGCTGGTGCGCGACAGCTGGGTGTTCGGCGTGCTCGGGCTCTGGGTGCTGGGCACCCTGGCGACACGGCGTCCGTTCATGCTGACCGCGGCCCGGTCGATCGTCGCCGCCAAGCTCGGCGAGGCGGGCGCCGAGGAGTGGGTGGGGCGCTGGGACCACGACGCCGTCTTCCGCCGCCACCTGCGCACGCTCACCGCCGTCTGGGGCCTCGGCTTCGCCGCGGACGCCGGGATCCGGGTGACGCTGGCCTGCACCCTGCCGGTGGACGTGGTGCCCCTGGTGAACTCGCTGCAGTGGCTGGTGGTGCTGGGCGGGCTGTTCGGCTTCCACTTCTGGTACGTCAACCGCCACGGCCTCAAGGTCTGACGGCAGACCACCCCCTCGGACAGCAGCCGCGGAGCACCCCCGGGAACACCCCGGAGCACCTCGGAAGACCCCCGGGAACACCCCGGACACGCGCCGGCGGCGCGCGGTACCCGTCCCACCGGGCACCGCGCGCCGCCTTCGCCGGTCCGGGCGCAAGCGGCGACGCCGTTCACGTCGTCCGCGTCCACCGCGCCCCGGGCCCGTCCGCCGCCCGCCCGGACCCGGTCCGGGCAGGCGGCGGCCGGGCTTCGTCAGTCGTTGCTCCAGGTGGCGCCCGAGCCCGCGAACGAGCCCGAGACGCCGTTGTCGTCGGCCAGGATCCAGAAGCCCGCGTGGGAGACCCCGTCGGGGGAGACGGCGGATTCGACAGCGGCCACGCCGGCGCCGTTCTGGTTCGCCATGAACCCGCCCTTGCCGAAGTCCGCGCTCAGGCCCTCGGTGGCCGAGGCCAGACCGGCGCAGCCGATGACGAGCGGGGCGGTCAGAGCGCCGACGGCCAGAACACGCTTGAAAGCACGCATGGGAATCTCCTCCACGGAGTTCAGGATTGAAAGGGACGGCGCCGATCGGCCCGTCACGACTTCAGACAGCCATGCGCCGCGACCCCCCGCAAGCGCTGCCGCCGCCCGGGCGGACCTCACAGCTCGTCAGAAACACCGCGCCGACCTGCGGAAATACGGATCCGACGGGCACCTTCCGGGGATCAGTCGGGCGGAGCAGGCGCATGGGCCCTTCCACGTACCCGGGCAGGAGGCGGGAATCCGCCCCCGGTGCCGGCGCCCCGGACACCACCCCTGATCTGCCCGGATACCCCGGCGGCCACCCCGCCCCGCCCCCTGCCCGGGCCCCTGCCCGCCGCCACCACCCCCGCCGCCACCACCCCCGCCGCCACCACCCCCACCACCCCCGCCACCCCCACCACCGCGACCGCCCTCACCCCCGGCACCGCCCTCACCCCCGGCACCGCCACCGCCCACCCCGGGGCCCGGGTCAGGGGCCCCTCAGGGACAAGATCGGGGACGGCCCGGAGGCGCGGCCGCCGCCCCCGGCCCTAGCGTCGGCGCGGCGGGCGGCCGAGGCGCCGCCCCACCCGATGCCCCAGGGAGAAGGCGAGCGCGTGTTCCGGAACAAGGCTCTACCGGCAGGGACTTCGCACCAGGCCGACGCCGGTGCGACGACACCGGGCGACATCGTCCGCCTGACCGGCGTGCACAAGACCTACGGCCGCGGCGACAACCGGGTACGCGCGCTCGACGGGGTGGACGCCGCCTTCGCGGCCGGCACCTTCACCGCCGTCATGGGCCCCTCGGGCTCCGGCAAGTCGACGCTGCTGCAGTGCGCGGCAGGCCTCGACCGGGTCGACGCGGGCCGGGTCCTGCTCGACGGCACACCGCTGCACGAACTCTCCGAACGCGCCCTGACCGTGCTGCGCCGCGCGCACATGGGCTTCGTCTTCCAGTCCTTCAACCTGGTCCCGGCGCTGACCGCCCGACAGAACGTCGAGCTGCCGCTGCGCCTGGCCGGGCGCCCGCTCGACCCGGCCGCCATCGACCTGGCGCTGGCCCGGGTCGGCCTCGCCGAGCGCGGCGGCCACCGGCCCGCCGAGCTCTCGGGCGGCCAGCAGCAGAGGGTCGCCGTCGCCCGCGCCCTGGTGACCGGGCCCAAGGTCGTCTTCGCGGACGAGCCCACCGGCGCGCTGGACTCGCGCACCGCCCGGGAGGTCCTGGCGCTGCTGCGCGACGTCGTCGAACAGCAGGGCCAGACGGTGATCATGGTCACCCACGACCCGTCGGCCGCCTCGTACGCGCAACGGGTCCTCTTCCTCGCCGACGGCGCGGTGACCGGCGAACTGATCGGGCCCACGGCCGAGACGGTGGCCCTGCGGATGGCCGCACTGGAGCCCGGCGACAGCGGGACGCACCCGTGCTGAGGATCGCCGCCGCCACCCTGCGCCGACGCCTGACCGGCTTCCTGGGCGCCTTCGTCGCCCTCGCCCTCGGCACGACGATGGTCGGCATGATGACGCTGACCCTGGCCGCCACCTTCGGCACGCCGCACCCGGGGCCACAGCGCTTCCCGCACGCGCCGGCCGTGGTCGCACCCCAGGGCTTCGAGGGGAACCCGATGAAGGCCCCCGCGGTCCTGCCGCCCGAGCTCGTGGCCCAGGTGACCGCGGCCGGCAACGCCACCGCCGACCGCAGCTTCCCGGTCCGCCTCACCCCCGACGCAAGCCCCGACCCCACCCCCGACCCCACCCCCGGCCGCGGTGCCGGCCCCGCCGCCCCCGCGACGACCACCGGCCACCCCTGGTCCTCCGCCGCCTTCGCCGGCTACCACCTGACGGCCGGACACCCGCCCCAGGCCCCGGACGAGATCGCCGTCGGCGGCGGCGACCCCTCCCTGATCGGACGCCGGGCCGAAGCCGCCACCCCCGACGGCACCACCCGCTACCGCGTCGTCGCCGTCACCGACGCACGCTGGTTCGAGAACGCGGTCTTCTTCAGCGACACCGAGGCCCGACGCCTGTCACCCGGCGTCAACGCCCTGGTCACCGACGCCGACCCCGCCCGACTGGCCACCCTCCTGCACGGCCGCGCCGTCCTCCTCGACGGCGACGGCCGCACCCGCCTCGACCCCGACCCCACCGGCGGCGCCCAGGCACTGGCCGACGCCCAGGCGATGGCCGGCAGCACGACCGGACTCGCCGTCTGCGTCTCGGTGTTCGTCGTCATCGCCACCTTCGCCTTCGCCACCGAACAGCGCCGCCGCGAACTGGCACTGCTGCGCCTGGTGGGCGCCGCCCCCCGCCAGGTGCGGCGCATGGTGCTCGGCGAAGCACTCCTGATCGGCCTGGCCGCCGCCACCGCCGGCTGCGCCCTGGCCCCGCTGTGCACCGTGCCGCTGCGCTCCTGGATGCTCGGCCACCACGTGGCCCCGTCCTGGTTCACCGTCCCGCTCAACCCGCTGCCGCTGCTGGTCTCCTTCGTCGTCGGGGTGGCCGCGGCGCTGGCCGGCTCGGCGGCCACCCTGGTGCGGGTCTCGCTGATCCGCCCGATCGAGGTCCTGCGCGAGGACGCGGTGGAGCGCCGCACGATGACGCCCGTACGCCGCCTGCTGGGGGCCGCCCTGCTGGCCGGCGCGGTCGCCACCGGGGCCGTCATCGCCGCCACGCAGCCCTACCTGGCGGCCAGCGCCCGCAAGTACCAGGCCGTGCCGGTGCTGTACGTCGGCGCGGTGGCCCTGCTGGCCCCGGTCCTGCTGCGGCCGGTCACCGCCCTGCTGACCGGCCCGCTGCGCCGCTCGGCCAAGGCCGGCCCGATGCTGGTGCGGGCGAACGTGCTGACCTCCCGGCGGCGTACGGCCGCCACGGTGGCGCCGGTCGTGGTGGCCGTCGGCCTGGTCGCCACGCTGCTGACGACGCAGGGCTCCGGGGACGCCGCGGCGCTCGCCCGTCAGCGCCAGGAGGTCCACGCGGCGGGCGTGGTGGTGCCCGCGGGCCCGGGGATCGACGCCCGGACGCTGGAGGGGCTTGCGGCCGTGTCCGGGGTCCGGGTCACCCCGGTCACCGCGATGAACGTCCGGATCGGCACCGCCGGGGGCGAGCAGATCGACTCGCTGAGCACGGTCGCGGTGCCGGCGTCCGCGCTGGGCACCACCGTCACCCCGCCGGTGCGCTCCGGCTCGCTCGCCGCGCCGCCCGGGGACTTCCTGGTCGTCGACGAGCACGCGGCCGAGTCCGACGGCCTGGCGGTCGGGGACCGGGTGGTCGCGCTGCTGCCGACCGGCGCGCGGGTGCCGGTGGTCGTCGCGGCGGTCGTCGCCCGCGGCCTGCGCGGCGACGACGCCTACCTGTCCTCGGCGCTGACCGGCGCGGTGCCGCCGAGCCGGGTCTACCTGGACTCCGCGGCGGGCCCGGGCCGGCCGCTGGACGAGCGGCAGACCGCCGAGGTGAACCGGGTGCTGGCCGGCTCCGGCGCGCACCTGGTGCCCTACGGCGCCTACCTGGAGGCCCAGCGCGCGCACGCCGCCGAGCAGGCGGACAACGCCGCGGTGGTCATCCTGGGGACGGCGCTGGCCTACGCGCTGATCGCGGTCGCCAACACGCTGGTCATGGCGGTGGCCGGGCGGCGGCGGGAGTTCGCCCTGCTCGGGCTGGCCGGCGCGGTGCGCGGACAGGTCGTCAAGGTGGCCGCGGCCGAGACGGCCGTCGCGGTGGTCGTCGGCACCGTCCTGGCCGCCGTGGCGACCGTCCTGGCCGCGGTGACCCAGCACGCCTCGCTGGCCCGGCTGGTGGACGGCGCGGCGACGGTCGTCCCGTGGGAGCGGATCGCGGGGGCCGTCGCCCTGTGCGCCCTCGTCGCGGTGGGCACCGCGGTGGTGGCGACCGTGCGGGCGACCCGGCGGCGGCCGGTCGAGGCCGTGGGCGCCCGTGAGTAGGACCCGGCCGCGACCGCCCGCCCGGAGCCGGCGGCTACTGCTCGATGCGCACCTTGTCGGCCTGCATCCCCTTCTGGCCCTGCACGGCCTCGAAGCTGACCTTCTGTCCTTCCACCAGGGACTTGAAGCCGCTTCCCTCGACCGCACGGAAGTGAACGAACAGGTCGGGCCCGGACTCAGGGGTGATGAACCCGTACCCCTTCTCGTCGTTGAACCACTTGACCGTGCCGTTCTGACGCTCCGCCATGTCTTCCCCTAGCCGATGTGAACCATTGCCGACCACGATCCTTTCACGTTCCGTGAGGGAACGGGTGCCAAACGTCACGCGCGTCCGGTGCCGATCACCCGCCGGCGGGGCGCGGCCCGAGCCCCGCCGGTCCGGCCGGTCAGCCGCCGCCCATGCCGCCCTGCGCGGCGATCATGGTCAGGTTCAGTCCGGCCACCGCCCGGGCCAGGCCCGGGGCCGGATCCGCGAGCCGGTCGGTGAGCGCGGCGATCCGGTCGGCGTGGGCGTGGCGGTCGTGCCGGGAGAGCACCAGCCGCAGGTGTCCGTGGGCGGCCAGCGCGGCGAGGGCGGCGTCGGTGAACGGCACCCGGGCGATGGGGGCGTCGCCGCGGACCAGGGCGGCCACCCGCGCCTGGAGGTCCAGGGCCTCGCGCGGGTCCTCCACCGTCACCGGCCGGTGCGGCACGACCGGGCCGTAGGGGTCGCGGTCGGCGACGGTCACCGCGCCGAGCACCGCGAGCCGCTCCTCGACGGCCTCCAGGGTGTCCTCGCGTCCGCGCCGGATCCACGACTTCCAGCTGCGCGGCCGCTCGGCCAGCTCGGCGAGCAGCGCGTCCAGGACGGGGTCCCCGGTGGCGGCGGAGGAGAGGATCCGCACCCGGCCCGCCGCGTCCTCGGCGGCGGCGCCGCGGTGGGCGAGCTCGGCCAGGGCGGCGGTGCGCACCAGGAAGCCGGCGCGGGCGCGGTCCTGCAGGGACTGGGCCCGGGTGTCGAAGGCCAGCAGGTAGGCGTCCAGATGCAGTCCTCGGCTCATGGCACCGACGATACGGCGCGCCCCCGGCCGCCGGGGCCCGTCCGCCGGCCGGGGCAGGGCCTGCGGCCCCGGGCCTGCCCTCGCGGCCCTGTCCCGGCGGTGGCCGCCCCCGGTAGGAAGGCAGCGTTGGCTTCGCGTAGGGACGGAGACGCCCATGCACGCACACCGCAGGCCGGAGCGGACATCCTCGGCGGGACCGCGACGCGCCGCCGGGCCGGAGGCCGGCGCGGCCGGGCGGGTGCCCGGGCGTCCGCCGTCCGCCGCCGTGCTGCACGGCCTGCAGCGCAGCGTCGGCAACGCGGCGGTGGCCAGGATGCTGGCCGGCGACGGACTCCCGGCGGCCGCCGTGCAGCGCTCCGCCGTGCACGAGGTGCTGCGCGGGGCGGGGCGCCCGCTGGACGAGCGGACGCGGGCCGACATGGAGGGCCGGCTGGGCGCGGACTTCTCCGACGTCCGGGTGCACACCGGCCCCGCCGCGAAGGCGTCCGCCGCCGGGATCGGGGCCCGCGCCTACACCTCGGGCAACCACGTGGTGATCGGCGAGGGCGGCGCGGACCGCCGTACGCTCGCCCACGAGCTGACCCATGTGATCCAGCAGCGCTCGGGGCCGGTGGCCGGCACCGACGACGGATCCGGTCTGAGGATCAGCGATCCCGCGGACCGTTTCGAACGCGAGGCCGAGGCCAACGCGGTCCGGGCCCTGGCCGCGCCGGCGGGGCGGGCGGCGGGGGAGGAGCGGGAGGCGTCCGGGCACGGCGGCGTGCGGGCCGGGGCGCTCCAGCGGGCCGCCGTCGAGGTCGCCGGCGAGGACCGGCGGACGCAGGTGGAGCAGGCCGTGCAGGAAGCGCAGGCCGTCATCGAGGAAGCGATCAGCCTGCTCTACGAGCTGCGGGAGCTGGACGACCCGCTCGGCGCGCAGGTCTTCGTGCGGTACTTCGGGGAGCACGACGACGTGGGTGTTCTCGACCGCATCGAGCGCGTGTACGAAGGCGCCTCCGACATCCTCGACACGATCGTGATCGACGACCACCAGCCGAACATGATGGTCGGCAACGAGGAGGGCGTGCACGCCTACACCGTCCAGGGCGGCCCGATCAGTGTGGCCGGCAGGTTCTGGTCCGGCAGCCAGCGCCAGCGGGCGCTGACCCTGGTGCACGAGGCGACGCACGCCGTCCACGACACCCACGACGACAGCGGCTTCGGCCGCGCGGCCGCCGAGGCCTTCGCCCGGAGCTCACCGGACGAGGCCGTCGACTGCGCCTACAACTACGAGTACTTCGCCGACGACGCGGGCACGGCCTCGCTGGGCCCGGGCAGCGACTCCGAGAGCGCGTCGGACAGCGACTCCGACAGCGACTCCGACTGATCCCCCCGGCCGCCTCCTGCCCGGCCGCCCACCCCCGGCCGCAGCCTGCCCGGCCGTCCACCACCGTCAGGTCTCCGGCGTCAGGTCTCCAGGATCAGCCGCAGCAGGTCGCGCAGGGCCTCGCGCTGCGGTGCCGCGAGCCGGGCCAGCGGGTCGCCGGCGAAGGGCATCCGGGCGCGCAGGTCGGCGGCGACGGCGCGCCCGGCCGCGGTGGCGGTGACGCGTTTGACCCGGCGGTCGGTCTCGTCGGGGCCGCGTTCGACCAGGCCGCGCGATTCGAGCCGGTCGATGATCACGGTCACGTTGGACGGCTCGGCGTGCAGGCGCTCGGCGATGCGGCGGGTGGGGAGCGGTGTCTCGGCGGCGAGCAGGGCCTTGGCCTGCAGCGGGGTCAGGTCGTGGACCGCGGCGGCGGCCTCGGACTCCTGGGCGTAGCGGCGGTTGACGGCCGCGAAGAGGCCGACGACCTCCCTGGCGAGCTCATCCGATGGATCGGGCATGGGGTCCAGCGTAGCCAGGTGCTTGACAGGGTGGAATATCGGCCCACATAGTTATGGTTCATATTGGTTATGAACCATAAGCATGCGTTCCCGAACCCCCGGAGGTTCCCCCGATGAGCACCAAGACCGTCCTGATCACCGGCACGTCCTCCGGCATCGGCCTGGCCACCGCCGTCGCCGCCGCCCGCGCCGGCTGGCACGTGATCGCCACGATGCGCGACACCACCAAGGCCGACGCACTGCTGGCAGCCGCGAAGGACGCCGGCACCACCGTCGAGGTCCGGGCGCTGGACGTGACCGACCCCGCCTCCGTCCAGGCCTGCCTGGCCGGCCTGGAACGGCTGGACGCGCTGGTCAACAACGCCGGCGCCGGCCACGTCGGCACCCTGGAGCAGGAGAGCGTCGAGGACGTGCGCGCCGTCATGGAGGTCAACTTCTTCGGCGTCCTGCACGTCACCAAGGCCGCCCTGCCGCTGCTGCGCGCGAGCGGGGGCCGCGTGCTCACCGTGACCAGCGTCGGCGGCGTGATCGGCCAGCCCTTCAACGAGGCCTACTGCGCGGCGAAGTTCGCGGTCGAGGGCTTCATGGAGTCCCTGGCCCCGGTCGCGGCCACCGCCGGGGTGTCCGTCAGCGTGGTCGAGCCGGGCGCGGTGGCCAGCGAGTTCGTCGCCAACGTGGGCCTCGCGGACGACGCCCTCGACCAGGCCGGACCGTACGCCCCGGCCCTCGCCGCCTACCTGGAGCGCACCCGCGGCGCCTTCGCCGCCGCCCAGACCTCGCAGGACGTGGCGGCGAGGATCGTGGACCAGCTCGCGGCCGAGCGCCCCGCCTTCCGGCTGCTCACCTCCGACGCCGCGAGCGCCTTCGTCGCCGCCAAGCTCAAGGACCTCGACGGTTCGGCCGTCCAGGCCCTGACCGCCGCCTGGGTCGCCGGGTGACCCGTCCCCGGGCACGCGGCTGAGCGCCGCGGACCGCCGCCGCGGACCGCCGCCCCGGCCCCGCACATGACGCAGCCCCGCACCGCGCCGGTACGGGGCTGCACGCGCGGGCGGCGTGTCACAGCAGGGTGAGGACGTCCTGGTGGGCCCCGTCGAGGACGAGGCCGTTGTCCAGCCGCACCCGGACCGTCACCCGCTTGCCCCGCTCCCGGTGGGCGTCCCACTGCGGCTCCAGCGCGGCGAGCTGCGCCTCCAGCCGTTCACGGCTCGCCGTCGGCATGGTGTGCCCGTAGTCCTCGAACAGCGCCTTGAGCCGCCGGTACTCGCGGACCCCGTCGCTCTCGGGCAGTTCCCCGTCCACCCGTTCGACGGTGCCCTCGGCCCCGGCCCCCACCGAGAGGAACCCGACGGCGACGCCGGACGCCGCGGTGACCGCCTCACCGATCCCCACGTCCTCGGCCAGCCTGACGCGCCGGCCCTCCTCCAGGGTCATCCGTCCTCCGCCTCCTCGTCGAACCACCGCACCCACCGGTGCCCGGCCTGCGGTCATTATCCGCGCCCCCCTACCCCCGCTCCCGCCCCGCCCCACCTCACCCGCCGCCCCGGGCACGCCCACCCCCTCGTCCCCTCGTCCCCTCGTCCCCTCGTCCCCTCGTCCCCTCGTCCCCTCGTCCCCTCGTCCCCTCGTCCCCTCGTCCCCTCGTCCCCTCGTCCCCTCGTCCG
>NZ_JBIWNL010000015.1:10403-13356 GCF_044767225.1 Kitasatospora sp. NPDC101447 | reverse complement strand
ACGTCCGTCCCCCGGTTCCCCGTGCATCCCCGTCCATCCCCCTCCCCTCCCCGCCACCGGGTGTGGTGCGCGTCTCGGATCGCGGGCGCAGCGGTGACCGGGCGTGGCGGGGGAGGGCCGGTGGGTGGCGGTGCGGGGGCCGTGGGTGGTGAGGGTGCTCACACGGGTACGGCATGAACGACGGCGGGTAGTGCTGTCCGTTTCGCACCGTTCCGCACCCTTCCATGCGGGCCGGTGAGAGGTGTTCGCGCAGGTCGGGGCGGGCCGGCGGGTTCGAGGCGGACGCTCTTCCCGGGTCGTTCCGAGGCCCCCTCGCTACGACGGCGGGTCGTAGCGAGGGGGTCTTGGAACGGGCTGCCGAGGTCTGGCACCTTGGCATTCGTCGTCAGCCACACCGGCTCCTGTCCCGCCGGTTGCGGCTAAGCGCCGTGTCACACCCCGTGACCGTTTCGGCCCCTGTCCGGCCGCGGTCGAGACGGGGTGCGACACCGGCCCAACCCGATTGAGGTCCTGCTCTACATGCCCGCTTTCAAGCTCCGTATGCGTACCTCTGCCGCCGTTCTCGTCGGCGCCGCCGGTCTGACCGCCCTGGGCGCCGGTGTCCTGCCCGCCACCGCGAACGCCGCCACCGCCTCCCCGCAGGCGATCGCCGCCCAGATCGTCCCGGCGAACCAGCTGGCCTCGTTCAGCCAGATCATCTCCCACGAGTCGGGCTGGAACGTGACGGCGACGAACCCGAGCTCGGGCTCCTACGGCCTGGGCCAGGCGCTGCCGGCCTCCAAGATGGCCTCGGCCGGTGCGGACTGGAAGACCAACCCCAAGACCCAGATCAAGTGGGCCTACGACTACATGAACTCCCGCTACGGCAGCCCGAACGCCGCCTGGGCCTTCTGGCAGACCCACCACTGGTACTAAGCCGACACCTCGCATCTTCCTCCCCCCACCCCGGGGGCGGACAGGTGTCACCGGGGTGACCCGTGAGGGCCCGGCTCCGCGCAACCGCGCGGAGCCGGGCCCTCACGCCGTTCCCGGCCCAGCCACCGCCTGACAGCCCGCCAGCCCGCCAGACCGAGCCGGACACCCTGCGCAACCGCCCCCCAGAGCCCGGGCCGAATCCCTCCGCCGATCCCCTCTGTTGAATCTTCTGCAATTGCCACTCAATAGTGCAGTCGCTAGCGTTGTTTCTATACGAAGTCTCTTCTTGACGGAGAGTGAGGAATCCCTGCGCGAAGCCGGGCATTCCCCGCGATCCCACACGCACAATCGGAGGACTTCCGATGAAGATTCCTCGCCCTTGGCGCTCCCTCGCGGTGCCCGCAGCCGCCGCCGTGGCCCTGGTGGGCCTCCAGACCACGGGCGCGACCGTCGCACAGAGCGTCACACCCGCAGCCGTACCGAGCGTGGCCTCCCAGACTCCCGAGGAAGCCTGCGCCGTGGCCAACGCCGGCAGCTGGACGGTCATCGTGAACTGCTTCCACGGGCAGGTGGCTGTCGCCCGCGCGTGGCTCGCCCAGATCTGCACCCAGCTCCCCGCCACCGTCCCCCGCGTCGCGGACCTCTGCCGGATCCAGATCACCGGCACCCGGATCCACACCGAAGGCCCCCTGGTGTTCCTCACCGTCGAGTTCCGCGACCTGCCCGACCAGGCCAGGGGATTCTCGTTCGTCGGAATCAAGGGATCTCACTGGGCCTACGAGAAGCACTCGTTCGACAGCCCGTCCTACGGCCGCGTGCACCTGACCAACACCGGCGGGTCGATCGACTACCCGTTCAACCAGAGCTGCGGCACGGCCCATCCCACCGAATCCGACGTGCGGTTCTGGATCAACGACTTCCAGGGCATCAACCAGGCGACCACCAGCGCCCACCTGAAGTGCTGACCCACCACCCGGCCCCGCCCAACGCAGACGAGGCCCGGCACCCGTACGGGCACCGGACCTCGTCCGACCAATGGAGCGCCAGGCCCGGATCGCACGGACTCTCCCTACTGAAAGTAGGATGTGCTCTGGTAGCACCGCTGACGCCTGACGAGAGATCATCTCCCTCGCAACAAGCAGAACACTAGCAGCTCACCCCCCACCCCCCGACACCGCCGACCCGTCGCCCGGCCAACCGCCGGCAGCACGCCGCGGACCCACCCGCCGTTCGTCGTTCAACCGTCGATACGGCCGTGGGCTGCTTCCTCGCGGGCAATGAGCACCGGACGTGCGCGCCCGTCAGCGCGACTGCCTGCCACCCCGCTTCGACCCCGTCCATGCTCGCCGGATTCGTCGTCATCGAGCCATCACCCACGCCACGCGTTCGGCATCACGAGGCGGGAGCCGAGCCTGCGCGTCGCCGAGGCCGTGCACACCGCATGGCAGCAGCGGGCCCGGCGCCAGGCCCAGCCGGCCGACTGCCCAGGGCCGCGGTCCCCTCCATCACCGGCCCCCGGCACCAGGGTTGTGGGCCGCCGGCGATGCGCACCCGAGTGTGCGCGATCGCACGCACGGCCTTCCTCGCCCAGTGCGTGGAAATCAAGATTCCGACGTTCCAGGCCTGCGAGTACGGTGGCGGATACTGCAACTAGCAGTCCAGAAGGGCGAAGGCCATGGGGATATCCGCGCATGTGATCGCACCGCCGCTCCTTGCGGTGGCGGTGGTTCTGCTCGTCGTGAAGTGGGCCCGGCGGCGGAGGGACGGCAAGCCCGTGCCGCTGCTGCCGCGATCGCCGCAGGCCTGGGCGGTCGGGTCGGCCGTGCTCGTCCTGGTGGCGGTCTCGGGAGCGATGGCCGGTCAGCTCTGGAGCGCGGTCGTACCCGCTGTCGCGCTCGGCGGACTGGCGGGTGCCTTGACGGATCTCCGCTACGGTTCCCCTCGCTGACGTTCACTCAGAAGTGGGGGGGGGGGGGGGGGGGGGGGGGGGGGGGGGGCGGGGGGGGGGGGGGGGGGGCGGCGCGCCCGGCGCCCGCCG
>NZ_JBIWNL010000015.1:0-10393 GCF_044767225.1 Kitasatospora sp. NPDC101447 | reverse complement strand
CCGCGCTGTCGCGCGGGGGTGAGTGGGGTTTCATTTGCCTTATCACCCCTCTGGTGCCACTGTCTGAATTCAACAATCATGTGCGGCCCGGACGGTTCGACCGTCCGGGCCGCACTTTCGGTTTGGGGCCGCAGCCCGGAACCCGGGCAGCTTCGCCGGCACCCCGCGAAGAGCCCTGCCCGCCCGGACAGCTTCACCGCACAACGGCCGTTCAAGAAAGAGGCACAGGCCCGTCCGCGAAGACCCCGAGGGGAAAGACGGAGCGGTCATGGCACCTCTCCTTCCAGACCGATGCCACGAACCCTCCTCACGTCGACATGCCCACAGGCTTGCCCGGCACCCGAAAAGCCCAGGCCACAGGCTGCCCACGGGCCGGGAAAGCCCCGGCTTGCCCGCCCACCCGGCCATGCCTCGCGTACCTCGCGTGCCCCAGCACAACCACGCCTCCCAGCAGCGCAGGGCATCGCCCCCCGAGGGAAGAGCCCTACGGCCGGACAGAAAGCCGGCCCGTCCCACACCGGCGACGGCCTGGCACATCTCGCCCGACCCTCACCCGGCCCCACTACCTGGGCGTCCAAGCCCATCAGTACGGTGGCCGGCTCCCGAGCCGGATCGGCTTGGACGCCTTCGACGGTGACAATGCCCGGGTCTCGATCCGTGCTGCCGCCCACGAACCCCGACGACGCGATCACCCTGCTGCGCCTGGCGCTACTGCCCGCCCAGAATCAGGTCGAGGAGGCGGCTGGCCCGTTCGCGCTGGTCGGGGGCGCTGGTGACCAGCGCGAGGCCGGCGAGGCTGAAGCCGACGTCGAGGGGGCGACGTTCGAGCGCTTGTGTACGAAGGGCCGCTTCAGCAGGCGCAGGGCGGGCGCGTCGTGGTTCATGCCGGCGGCGGCGGTGGCGAGGGGGAGGTCGAAGGCATCGAGCAGCGACACGGCGCGCAGGCCGTGGCGTTCGTCGCCGGTGAGGTCCTGGAGGGTACGGCGATCAGGGCGGAGAAGTCGGCCTCGAAGTCGTCGGCGTTCGCCGGTACTTCAAGCCGTCCCCGGAGGGGAATGCCGAACTCACCAGCCTCCTCCTCCCGGGCGACAGGCTGTGCTGAGGCCGGACCGGCGGATCGTTCGGCCAGATGTGGATCAGGGCAGAGTCCGCGTGACGCGCTGCACGGCAATGCCGAGCACGTCGCGACCGCGTCTCGCTCGGCTGGAAGTGGCGAAACACTCCAAGACGGGCTCGTGATCATTGTTCCTGGCAGGGCCCTGCCTGCGTGCGTGCTGGCACAGACTTGCAGGGTGCGGCGGCCCGGCTGGCCGCCGCGTCCCTGCCCGGGCCGATCCAAGGACTGCCATCGTGAACGAGCGCGTTCTCACTCCCCGCAACCGAGGTTTCCTCTTCCTCGACTCCCACCCGGCCGGGTGCGCGCACCTGGTGGCCGACATGTGGCAGGCATGCCCCACCCCTGACGGCGTGCCGGAGGGCGACGGGCCGGTCGCGCTGGTCATCGGCTCGTCCGCCGGATATGGTCTCGCGGCCACGCTTGCCGGACTCAAGCGCGCCGGTATCCGCGGTATCGGTGTGTCCTTCGAGAAGGCCCCAACTGTGCGGCGTACCGCGACGGCTGGCTGGTACCGCACCGCCGCCACCGCTGAGATCGCCCGCACCGCCGGGCGGGACCTGGTCTTCCTCAACGGCGACGCGTTCTCAGACTCGATGAAGGATCAGGTCTCCGACCTGATCGAGCGGCGTTTCGGCGGCCGGCTGGACTACCTGATCTACTCGGTGGCCGCACCCCGGCGTACCGACCCCGACACCGGCACCACCTACGCCTCGGCCCTCAAGCCGATCGGTCAGGCCAACCGCACCAAGACCCTTGTCTTCGACGACGAGGGTGTTCCCGAGGTCCGCGAGGTCGAGACCGAGCCGGCCGAGGGCGACGACGTGGAGCAGACCGTGGCTGTGATGGGCGGCGCGGACTGGGAACGCTGGATCGACCACCTCGCCGGGCGGGGACTGCTCGCCGACAAGTTCGCCACCGCCGCACTGTCCTACATCGGCTCGTCACTGACAGCGGCGATCTACCGACAGGGCACCATCGGCGCGGCCAAGACCCACCTGGAGGCCACCGCCCGCACCCTGAACGAGCGGCTCGACACGATGGTGGGCGGGCGGGCCGTGACCTCTGTCAACGGCGCCGCCGTCACCCAGTCCTCCACCGCCATCCCCGGCATCGCCCTGTACACCGGCCTGCTGCGCGGCGTCCTCGGAGACGACCTCGTCCCGCCGATCCGGCAGCTCGCCGCCCTGTGGGACCAGCTCACCGGTGCCGCTCCGCTCGTCCTGGACGACGAGGGCCGTATTCGTCTGGACACCTTCGAAATGACTGACGCCGTCCAGACAGCCGTTGCCGAACGCTGGGAGTCCGCCAGCACGGCGACTATCGCCGAGCTGGCCGACCTTGACTGGTTCCACGCTGAGGTCCGACGCCTCTACGGATTCTCCGTGCCCGGCATCGACTACACAGCACCTGTCGCCACCGACGTCCCCTGGCCCGACCACACCCTCTGACCCACATCCGGAAGGGGGGCATTGTGAAGGCCCCCTCCTCAGGCCCGACTTGGTGAACCGCACCGTCGCAGACATCGGCAAGGTACTCGGCTTCTCCCCGGACGCGCTCACCCGGATGACCCGCAAGCTGGTCAAGGACCGTCTGCTGCGCAAGTCCGGAAGTATCGGACGCAGCCCCTTCTACGAGATCACGCCCTGCCTCGTCTTCCGCGGCTCCGGCTACGAACACCGCGAAGCACTCAAGGGCTGGAACCTGCCCCACATCAAGGGCCTGACCCAGGAACCCGAGGCCTACCTACTCGTCACCCCCGCCGAGGACGACCAGGTCGAGTCCGCGAACTTCCTCACCCACATCCACTCCGCTGCCCGCAAAGCCCGCACCACCCGCAGCGCCTGAGCCGAGGAGAATGCAACCGTGAGCGACACCCACAACGACGTGCGTGCCCTCATCGGCCGCACCAAGGACCTGACCGCCAACCAGCGGCTGCTCCTGGTCCACTACGCCGCCCTGCCCGCCGGCAAGACGGGCACGCAGCAGACCGGCCAGGCCCTGGCGGCGGAGATGGGCTGGGCCCCCACCTTCTTCTCCCGCATCCGCAAGGAACTCGTCGAAGCCGACTGGCTGGAGGAGTACGACCGCTTCAACAACATCCGCTACTACCGCCCCACCGACCAGGCCCTCGGACGCCGCTCCAAAGTCGTCCGGCTCCGCCCGCCGGCTGAGACGGCGGATCGCCTGGCGGTCCTGCCGGAGATCGTCGTGTCCAACTCGGATGCGCTGCGAGAAATGCCGTTTTGAGGCCGGTTTGAGGAACGGGTCGGGCCCCGGATCACCGTGATGGTGACCGGGGCCCGAGCGCTCGCGGGGGAAGTCCAAGCCCCCGGTGGGAGGGGGACTCTCAGTCTCCCCCCCCCTGTGCCTCTAACCTTGCACCCCCTCACGTCTCGCAGGCCGCACGGAAACAGGTGCGACTGCCATCCGATCCGGTGAACGAATCCCCGATTCA
Organism: Kitasatospora sp. NPDC101447; assembly: GCF_044767225.1. Taxonomy (NCBI): domain Bacteria; kingdom Bacillati; phylum Actinomycetota; class Actinomycetes; order Kitasatosporales; family Streptomycetaceae; genus Kitasatospora; species Kitasatospora sp. NPDC101447. The sequence goes on along the minus strand of NZ_JBIWNL010000015.1, from coordinate 6,821 downwards.
TGGGATTTCTCCATTTCTCACGGATAGGACAAGGTGTCCCGCCGTCAGTCCGGTGCGCAGCCGTGGTCGCTCGATGAGGTGGACTCGCTGGCGCGGCACTGGGGGATGGCGGCGGTGGACCTGCTGGCCGGGCCCACGCACGCGGTGAACGCGCTGAAGTGGCCGCCCGCGCGGCGCCGGTCCGGTGCCGGGGTGAAGGGTGCGGGCCGGGGAGCTCGGCCGATCCGAACCGGCCGAACGAGGCGGCCCGCCTGACGCAGGAGCTGATCGACGAGGGCTTCACCAAGCGGCAGGTCGCCAGGATGCTGGGCTGTGATGCTTCGCTGGTGTCGCAGTTCTTCACGAAGGGCAAGGGCGCGGCGTTCGTGAACGCGCTGCGGCAGGTGGTGCGGGCGGTGCGCGGTGGCGAGCGGGGTCCCGAGGCGCTCGGCGCCGTCGCCCAGGAGAACGTGGAGCGGCGCCGTACCCGGACCGGGCAGCGGCGAGGGTGCGGGGCAAGGACGTGGTCGGCGAGGAGGGCGGGTCGATGGCCGGCCGCGCCGGGCGCCAGGCCATCAAGTCCGGCGCCTCGCACCTCGCTCCGGTCGTGCGCTCCACCGGCCAGGCCGGCGGGCGCCTCGCCTTCACGGTGCGGATGCGCGCCGACCAGTACGTCTACTCCGCGGGCTCGATGCAGGACTCCGGCGGCTTGCGCCGCGGGTTCGTCCCCCGCGCGGACGGCACCGAGGAACGCACCTACGGCTCCGCGAGCACTGGCGGGTTCGACGCCGCCGAGTGGTCCCTGCGGGTCGCCGAGCACCACGGCGACGTCACCGAGGCGATGAGGGCCTGGCTGGTGGAGAGCGGCCGCGCCGTCGAGGACGCGGACATTCAGTACCTGGAAGTGCGCGCCTGGATCCCCGAATAGCAGCGCCCACCGATCCCCGCCTGTGACTGAGCGCTTCAGTTGGCCAGTGAGCGGTCGAGTTGGCCATTTGACCGTCGTGTTAGCCCGTCTCGTGCCGCGCGACGGCGCAGGCCAGCACTGCGGTGGCTGCGGAGTTGAGAAAGAGCATGAACGTCCATGCCCGATCTGTCGTGTCGATCCGGCCGATACGCAGGAGTTCGTCGCCTGTGCGTTTGAGGACCACAACGGTCTCCGGGAGGCCGAGTATCGTCTGCCCGCGTTTCTACCCGAGCCGGAGCCGGGTCGGGTAGGTGCGGAAGGGTCGGTGACATCTGGGACCGAGCCGTCCCAGATGTCGAAGGCGCCTCCGAGAGCAGGCCTCGCGTGCGGGGCCGCACGCTGGCGTCTGCTCTGCGAGCCTCACGGAGAGATCGTCGCGTGTCATGCGCTAACCCTGCCGGGCGTCGCTCAACCGGCCAACCCGAATACTCACAGTCACGACTCCCGCCCAAACCTGTCCGGCTGCTCAGGCGAAGGCTTGTGTAGCAACAGTGTGATTGGTGGCCCTCCGGCGACTTGCGCCTTATGGAGGGGGAAGTCTCCAGTCTCCGACTGGACCTATCTGGGCTCAGCTGGCGGCTCGGGATCTGCAAGGCACCGTGGGAGTGATGGCACAGTGGCACGTGGGAAGTCGCGCTGGAAGTCCAATCCGCCAGCGCCCCTGCCAGCCAAGGCGCCTGACAGCAAGCCCCCGGCGCCTCTCGAAGAACCTGCACCCCTCACCCCGCGGAGGGGAACAAACCTCGTGGAGCGCATCGGGGCGACGCTTTTTCCGCATTACTTCGGCCAGTTCCCGGCCGAGCCGCCCGCGGCGGAAGACTCAGAAGCTGCCGTGGGTCTCCTGGAAAGTACAAGATCGCCTACGACGCTGCGGTGCTGGCGCTCTCCCAGCAAGACGTCACGATGACCAATTTGAAGAATCGCGCGATGGGGCTGATTACGATCTCGGCCCTGGTGGGAACGTTCTCCTCTTTCTTTGGGTTTGGAGCCAAGGACCACCCACTGCCGCTCTGGTTTGCGATCGTTGTCATTGCATTCGTCTTCCTCATCCTTCTGTGTGTGTCATATATCCTTTCGCCGGCCAAGAAGTGGAATTTCGGTCCGGATCCAATGCTGATCATGGCTGCTCAGGATTATGAACACAGGATCGTATGGGCTGCGGCAAAGGGAATGGCCGGAGCTGTGGAGAAGAATTCCGAGGCGATCGCAAGGCGCGCGTGGGTGTTCTTCGCCGGTGTGGTCCTACTGTCTTTCGAAGCCGCCTTCGTGGTCGCGGCATCCATCGGCGCACGGTGAGGGGTGGGACTCTCGATGGCGGATCCAGCAGATGGCGGCGGGGCTCCCAAGGAGCCACAGGAGATCCCTCCACGTCAGGGAACCCATGCTGCGCATGCCCCCGGCACTCCGTGCTGGGTGGAGCTGACGGTCAGGGACCAGCAGGCCGCGCTGAACCTCTATCGGGACCTGTTCGGCTGGCAGGGCGAGATCAGCCCTGCGGAATTCGGCGGCTACGTGGTCTGCACCCTCAACGACAAGCCGGTTGCCGGGTGGGTGACGGTCCGGCCGGCAGGGGCCTGTGCCCTGCGGGGCCGTGATGGTTGGTGAGCGCCCGGCGAACACCGGACGCCCGCCCCCGGGCCCGGCCGGGCCGGGACCGCGGCGATCCTCCGCCAGGCCTGCCCGGCCCGGCTGGACTGTCGACGTCGACCGGATCCGGCACCGCCCCCCTTGGCCGACCGAGGCTCCCCGCGAACGGCCCTGACGGCGGCCACCGCGCCCTGACGCACCGTCCGGCCCCCACAGATGCGGTCCGGCCCAGGGAGGCCCGGGAAGGGCCCTTCCCGGGCCTCCTGATGCAGCTCCCGGTGTAGCTCCTGATGCGGCTCCTGATGCCGGCACCCCCGGCCCGGGCGCGGGGTGGCATCTGTGCAGCTCACAGGGCCAACCAAGGTGGCCGGTAATTCTGACAACCCTCTCTGCGCGCCCCTGTCCTCCTGGTGGTGGGGGTGGGGTGGTGGTGCGCTGCCGGGTCGGGGTGGCCTGCGGCGCTGGCTGGCGGGCCCTGCCCGGTGGCCTGGCGGCCTTCGTGGTCCCCGGCTGGGCGCCGGTCCTCTCGGCTGTGCGGAGTGCGCGCCTGCTCGCTGGGCTGGCCCGGCCCGGCCCACCGGACGCCACCGCCGGATGTGACGCCGGTTTATCCCCGTCGACTGGTTGCCCGCGCACGGGGCCCGGGCTGTTCGGCGGGGGGGTCGGCTCGTGGTTCGGTACGCGGGCCGGTTCGGGGTTCGGTTCGCGGTGCGGTTCGGCCACCGGCCGCCGTCTCCGCTTGCCGCCTGTTTGTGCTGCTCATCGGGGGTGACGGGCCGAACTCACCACTCCGACTTACCTTCCTGGGCCCCTTGCTGGTGGTGGTTGTGGTGGGTGGGTTGGGGCGTTGGTCGGTGTGGCCGGGCGCTGCGCTGTGCTCTTGTTCTCGCGTCCGGCTGGTGCCGGCCGCTCGGGTGGTTGGGGCGGGCAGCGGTGGCGGTCAGGCGGGCTTTGGGGGTGGGGCCACAGGAGGCGGACTTTGCCGTAACGGGCGCGGGCGGCGTCCGCGCTGAGTCCGAGCGCCTCGCCGATCGTGGCCCAGGTCGCGCCGGCCTCGCGGTCGGCGATCACCGCGCAGCGGACCAGCTCGCGGGTCAGTCGCTGGAAGTCGGCCGCGACGGTGCAGTGGGCGCCGGGCAGCCCTTGCTGCGCGTGCAGCGCCTCGGCGATCAGTTCGTCCAGGGCCAGCGTGTGTGCCTGGAGTTCCTGGCTGATCTGGAGCAGTGCCACCCGGGCGGGGATCGCGGCCTCGGCCCGTCTGCGGGCCCGGTAGGCAGCTTGGCGGCAGGTGCGTGGGCGTGGGCAGTGCCGGCGGCTCTGCCCGCTCGGCAGGACGTCCCCGCACCAACCGCATCTGTCGCCCGTCCTCGAAGGATATGACCGCTTTCGGCCGACATGAGGCTCTGCTGGAGTGTGACCTGTTGACCAGATGGGTTGGTGGTTTAGCTGTTTTGGGGGTTTTAGCCGGATTTGGTTGGACCAATGCGGGGGCGGTCCTGTGGTGGCTGCGCCCCCATGTTTGGTTGGGGTGGTGGGGCTGGTTTCGGTTGCTGTGCGTGTTTGCCGTGGGCATGCCACGGGATCGGAGTGAGGCATCAGAGGCAAGGGATTTCCGGGTGTTCCCTGAGGCTTTTCCTTCGGGGTTCCGGCGTGTTTTAGCGGCGTGTTATCGGCGGGGTTTTGGTGGGGCGTGGGGTGGTGCGCGTCACGCGGGTGTGACGCGCACCGGGTTTGGGATCCTGCCAGGAGGGACGTCAGCGGTCTGTCCGGGGACCGCTCGCTGACGGCCTGCTCGTTGGTGTCCTGCTCGGTGCCGCTGTCCGGGTCCGCCGCCGTTTCCGTCGGGCTGGCCAGTCGGGGGCGGCTGGGCCGATCCTGCCCGTGGCCGTAGGCCGCCGTGCCCCGATGCGGCATGCTCTGCCGTAGTCGCTGCTCCAGCGGTCGTACCCCGTCCCTTGAGGGCCGCCAGGCCTCTGTCTCACCGCCCCATACCTCGCTGCGATCGGAAACCGAGTGCGCTACCCGAGCGGCCGGAGTGACGATGTCTCAATCAGGTCTTGGACACCAGGTTCTGGGCGGCCAGCATACGGATGCCGGCCTCCCGGGTCTGGGGGTTATCGAGCAGCAGATTCGCATGAACCGTTTGAAGCGCTTGGCTGGTCTCGTATTTCGCGTGTCCCTTTAGCTCCTCAATGGCCTCGTCCTGTCGGCCTTGGGAAGACAGGATCTCGACTAGCTGGACGAGGTCCTCCTCACCACCACTGATTTTCAGTAGATCACGCTGGATTTTCTCGGCTTCTGCGAACTTCCCGCGCAGGACGAGCACGTGCACGTAGTCCGACAGGCGGGCATCCCTATCTTCCTCGTCAGCTGCGATGGCAGAGAATACGATACTCTCTAGTTTCTCGAACTTTCCGCGGAGTTTTAGCGCGACTCCCAAGGGGGAATGTCGACAAATAAAGAGGCCCGGATTAATGTCGTGGGATTTTAGGAGAACCTCTTCCGCTTCTTCGTACCTCCCTAGGGCCAACAGAGTCTCCCCATGCGTCTCCATATGGCGGGCGTTGAGCGGACTTAGACTGAGAGCCTTGTGGATGAATTGCAGTGCCCTATGAGGCGCCCCCTTAATGAGGCACGTTTCGGCAAAGTCGGCAGCCGTGTCGGCGCGGAAAATATCCGTTAGATCTCCGTGTTCGACGAACCAATCCATAATTTCGCCATAGCGGGAATTGATTTCTGCCCGCTTGTCGTAGTGGTACCTATGGAGTTCGACGAATTGTTCGATGTTGTAGTGGGGGTGTTCCCCGATGGAGGAGGTGAGCGTGTCGAAGCTTTTCTGTGCTTCTTTTTCTTCCCGATAATGCCGAGCCAGGTTGAGTACTCCGGCGAGATGCGGCGGAAGGGGCTCATGGCGCGTGACCCAAGCGCCCTCAGCGTCCTTGCCGGTGCTGTTAGCTTCGTTTCGCGCCCTCATCCACAGGGATTTGAACTCGCCCAGGTCTGCTCCAATGGCTGCCACCACTGCTTCCAGGGACCGCCATGAGGGGACCGTGTCTCCACCACGCAGCACCTGGCTGGCCGTGGTGTGGCTGACCGCCCCGTGCGACCGCTTAGCGATCTTTCGGGTGCTGATCTCCCCCGCCTCCAGATGTGCACGTCGCAGACGCTCTTGCAGCTGGCCGAGTGCGGTACCGCTCACTGTTCCCTCCCTGTAAGAAACTGTCGGGAATCGTAAAGTCGGCAGTCCGGCGATGCAAGGGTTTGTCAGATACTGCCGAAGTTCGGAGTGAAGTGCATGCTTTACGACTGCTTCCGATCCTGGATGCCACGGTAGAGTCATGCCGAAGAAGAAGCCTTATGTCCCGCTGAAGGATGCCCGCCAGCGGAAGACGCAGGAACTGGTTCTGCAATATGTCATCCCGGCTCTGATCTCCGGATTGGCTAAGCCGATTGGGGAAATCCTGATGGGGGCAGTGCGACAGCTCATGTAAGAAGGTAATCGAGCCTCTTCCTCCAGGGGTCTCATCTCTGGGGAATCGATAGGCTCTGACCACCGGTCCTATCGAGTCGCCCTACCGGACTTCTGATGGAGTTCGGGCTCGCAGAGCCTTGAGAATCTTAGGTTTGCTGACACCGGGGGATCAGTCGGTGTCACCCGTTTTTCATGACGGTGGTGCCCTGGGGTGCGGGAGGCCCGGAGGTTTCCCGCGTCCGGCCGGAGGCCACAGTGCTCCGGCCTGGGTGGTGGTTGGCCCCCTGGCTCCTGGGGCTGTAGGGAGCCGCCACCGCTCCCCTACAGGTACGGCCCGGCCCCCTGTGGTGCCCGCTCCCCGCCCCGGGCCTTTCTGTCCCGGTTCAGGCCGGCCGCAGGCCGCGCCGGCACTGCCGCTGTGATGTCGCCGGGGCGCAGCCCCGACGCTCCGCCAGGGGCGCCCCGGCCCGGGGTTTGGTGTTGTTCCGGGGAATTCACGCCATATCGTCAACGGGCTCCGCGCGGGTACCCTCCTCCCCGTCAGGGGAGGGCCTTTCACCGGCAGTTCGCGCCACATCGTCAACGCTGCCACCGGGCACGGGCCCGCCCCGCAGGGGTGGGGGTGTAACCGGCAATTCGCGCCACATCGTCAACGGCCCCTCAAGGCGGGCCGCAGGCCCGTGCCAACCACCCCAAAACCTGAGGCCCCGCCAGGGGCCGCCCCACACCCACCAATTCGCCGCAGGCGAATCAGCCCCAGCCACCCCGCCCGGCGCAGCCGGGCCCCGAGGCGCAGCCTCGGGCAACCACCCACGG